>SBGG01000043.1 GCA_006226685.1 Sphingomonadales bacterium | reverse complement strand
CGTGATCCGGAGCGGAGCGTACTCAAGGTATGTGAGCACCGGAAGCGCGCGAAAGCGCCATTTGCAGGCCGCCAGGGCTGGGGCCGAAGGCGACCGGAGGGCAATGTCAATCCCCCCTAGCCCTGCCGATCCGGAACCTGCCGAACATAGGCAAACATATGCGGCATATAATCGGCCTTGCTCAATTCGACGCCATGATGGTGCAAAATGGCATAGGCGGTAATCAGGTGAAAATGGAACTGGAGCAGCGCCCGGTCCCATATATATTGATCCCTTGTCATGTCGAAAATCAGGTCGTTGAGCAGGGTAAGCGTGATCGGTGCGTCGCCCCCTTCATCCACCGATGCGGGATCAATGGCCGATAAAGCAGCCAGCGTTTCGGCGAGGCAGGCGCGGGAATCCTGCAACCAACCCGGTCTGTTCCCGGGTCGTCAGATGATCTCATCTGATCTGAAAATGCTCTAACAAAAAAAGGCGACCCCGCATGGGAGCCGCCCTTCTTTTTCGGAGAAATCCGAAAGAAACCGCGTGATGCGGAACCGAATTACTTCAGTTCGACGGTCGCGCCGGCTTCTTCGAGCTTCTTCTTCAGCTCTTCGGCTTCCGCCTTGCTCACGCCTTCCTTGACGGGCTTCGGAGCGCCTTCGACGAGAGCCTTCGCTTCGGTCAGGCCGAGGCCGGTGATCGCGCGGACTTCCTTGATGACGTTGATCTTCTTGCCACCGTCGCCGGTCAGGATCACGTCGAATTCGGTCTGCTCTTCAGCAGCCGGAGCAGCGGCAGCAGCGCCGGGAGCGGCAGCAACCGCAACAGCAGCAGCGGCCGAAACGCCCCACTTTTCTTCCAGAGCCTTGGAAAGCTCAGCAGCTTCGAGAACGGTGAGAGCCGAAAGCTGTTCGACCAGAGTGTCAATATCTGCCATGTTAACCTATCTACCTTTCTGGGCGGGGCATGAGCCCCTTATACAAGAGTGAAAAGAAAGTATTTGCGAGAAAGCCTCAGGCGGCTTCCTTGGTCGCATAAGCATTGAAGACACGCGCCAACTGTGCGGCCGGAGCCTGGGTGACGGTTGCGAGCTTCGTGGCCGGGGCCTGAATAAGGCCGACCAGCTTGGCGCGCAGTTCATCCAGCGACGGCATCGACGCGAGCGCCTTGACGCCCTCTGCATCGAGCACGGTGGTGCCCATCGCCCCACCAACGATTTCAAGCTTGTCGTTGGTTTTGGCGAATTCGACCGCTACCTTGGCGGCAGCGACCGGATCGACGGAAGTGGCAAGGGCAGTCGGGCCGGTCAGCAGATTGCCGATGCCCTCATAGTCCGTGTCCTTCAGTGCGATCTTGGCGAGGCGGTTCTTCGCAACCTTGTAAGAGGCACCGGCTTCCCGCATTTTCTGGCGAAGCGCCGTGGACTGGGCCACGGACATGCCAAGGTTACGCGTCACCACGATAACCCCGACTTCACCAAAAACGGCATTCAGCTCGGATACCAACTCAGCTTTCTGGGTACGATCCATGCCATTCTCCATTACAGCCTGTCGGACCATCCGGCAGGCCAGAAACAGCGACCCTGCGTTGCCACAGGTCCGCAAAATGTCCGAAGGGGTAAGGATCGCGCCGCTCACTCCATCCCGAAAGGGCGGAAAGAAGCGGAACCGGACAGGGCACCGCAAAGGGGCCGGGCCGGCAAGAAACTTTTCCCCGTCTAGGCCGGAAATTAAGAAGGGCAAATTCCCTTCACCGACTGTCTCGGACGGCGCATGTCAGGCATGAGCCCGATATGCAGTCTGGGCCGTTAGCGAAAAGGGGCGTGAATGTCACGCGGAAAATTGCCGCGCCAGGCATGAGCGCATGCGCCGGAGAGCGAAGGAAGGCGGTGTCGTGGTTCACCATCTGGCTGAAAATGCCGGTGAGATATTGTTAACCCGATTTCTTTACCATGATGCTTCCGGTTCATCAGGTGTGAGATCATGTCCATCTTCTCTTATCTCAACAGCAGCGGCACCTCTTCCTCGCTGAGCGGATTATATTCGTCGCCTTTGCAGCAATTATTGGGAACGACCGATAGCGCCACGACAAGCGTTGCCGGCAGCAAGGCAACCTCATCCTCGTCGTCCGGCGTCGTCATTTCAAAGGCGGCGGCCATTGCTTCCGCTGCGAAGGCCGATGCTAGTAAGGATGCGGCGGAACTGGCGAGCGATATTCGCGCCGCGCTCGACAGCCATTATGAGGAAAGCGGTGGCCGGGTCGCCGATATGAGCGAAATGAGCCCGCGTGCCCTTGCGACGGTTATCCTCAACAAGGAGGGAGGGTTCAGCCGCGCCGAGGTTGCCGCCGCCAAAATCGAAATGAAGGCGCGCGACCGGGATGCGCTGGAAAATGTAATCGCCAGTGGTTTCAGCCTTGCGTCGTTGCAAAGTTATCAGGCCCAGCAACTGGTCGACCGTGCGGGTATGAGCGTGGAAGAAATCAGCGCCCGGCGACAGCTGTAACCAGGGCGCCTGTCTCAATAGGGCGCAGGAGTTCGTCCGGCCCTCAAGCCATTTATTCCGGATAGCGGATTGCCATCACCTCATATTCCTTTTCCCCTGCGGGCAGGCGCACGGTGCGCAGGTCGCCGATGCGTGCGCCACGTAATGCGCGGGAGAGCGGGGCTCCCCAACCGATGCGACCTGCATTGGTATCGGTTTCGTCATTACCGACCAGTGTTACCGTGCGGTGATTGTCGTCCTCATCGGCAATGGTGACGGTCGCGCCGAAAAAGACGCGGTCCTTGTCGGGTTGCTGCGTCGGATCGACGATCTTCGCATCCTTCATCTTCTTCGCGAGGCGGCGAAGCTGGCCGTCAATCTCCCGCATCCGCTTGCGGCCATAGAGATAGTCGCCATTCTCGCTGCGATCCCCATTGCCCGCGGCCCAGCTTACGATCTCGACGATTTTGGGCCGTTCATCGCCCAGCAGGCGGTCATATTCGGAACGCAAGGCGGCAAAGCCCTGAGGTGTGATGTAATTGGTCTTTTCCTGCATGGCGGGTGGTGCTGTATCAGCCGGGATTGTTCTTGCCCAGATAGCGGCTGAGCGCTGTCAGGGGCAGGGAGGTGCCGCTCTTGTCCGCCCGTATGCTGTCATAAACGACCGCATTTTCGAGCACGCGCTGCACATAATTGCGCGTTTCGTAGATCGGGATCTGCTCGATCCAGCGGAGCATGTCCGTGCCGGGCAGGCGGGGGTCGCCATTGGCGCGCAGCCATTTGTTCACATTGCCCGGCCCCGCATTATAGGCGGCGACGGCGAGCGGATAGGAACCGTCATAATAGCTCAGCATCCGCTGAAAATAGGTACTGCCGAGCTGGATATTATAGCCGGTATCGCTGGTGAGCCCTCCCGGATTGTAGGAAAGGCCGATGCGTCCTGCTGTTTCGCGCGCGGTGCCGGGCATGAGCTGCATCAGGCCGCGCGCACCGGCATGGCTGATCGCAGCCTTGTCGAACTGGCTTTCCTGTCGCGCGATTGCATGGATCATCGTCCAGTTCGATTGATGATCGCCGGGGACGCTGATGCTCGGGAAGCTGGCGAGGGCATAGCCGGAGCTACCGTCCGGTCGCGCACGGCGGCCAACCATCACGCCCAGATCGGGACGACCGATATTGGCGGCGAGTTCATTGGCAAGGGTGCGGTCGGCATCGGTGGTTACGCTTGCGGCGATGGCGCGCAGAAATTGTCCCTGATCCTGCCAGCGTCCGAGCTTGCCGAGTTCCCGGGCGGCCTGCACCAGCGATCGGGCCTCGAAGGCGGCGCGGTCGCTGCTGCTTACCGGTGCTTTGTCGGCAAATGGGGCGGGGGCCTTGATTGACCGGCCCAGCCGTTCATTGGCGAGCTGGCCGTAAAACTGGTCGGGATAGGTGGCGGCCATGGTGAGATGCAGGCCGGATTCAGTCTTGTCTCCGGCGGCGAGCGCGGCGCGTCCGGCCCAGTACCAGCCCTTGCTCATCGTCTGCGGTGACCGGGCCGCGCTGGCATAGCGGTCGAACAGGCCAACGGCGTCCTGCGGGCGGCCCAATTCGTAAAAAGCGGTGGTTCCGGCAAGCCAGGCGAGACTGGTATAATCGTCCCGCTCGCCGATCGGGCGGGCACTGACATCGGTGCCGTCGGGATAGGCGTCATCCAGCTTGCTGGCGATGCCATAGGCCAGCGCCGACTGGCCGTCATTGGCGGCGGCGCGGGCGTTGGTGAGCAGCACCTCATACCATTTTTCCGCATTGACCGGGCGCACGGCCAGCGTTTCGCGTTCGGCGAGGAGTCTGCGGGCGAGCAGACTGTTGCCGGTATCGCGCAGCCACATTGCCCGGTCGGCGATAAAGCCGGCATGGCCCCGTGCAAGACTTTCGGCCGCCTGCATTTTCGCGGCGGCATCAGGCGCGCCGCGCTGCATCGCGATGCGCGCCTGCGTGATGGTGCGACCGTTGGCGGAGAGATAGGGCAGGGTACGCTCGGCCGAGGCCGTGTTCCGTTCCCAGAGGGCCGCATCGGCATGGGCGTCATGATCGTCGGTGGTGAGCGAAGCGCCGAAAAGTGAGACTATTCGCGTCTCGTCATCCGCGCTGAGGGCGCCGGTCCGCCACGCCGCGCGAGCCTCCGCCTGCGCCGGTCCGTTCTGGCCAAGGGCGGACAGTGCCTGCGCATAGCGGGCGTGGCCGGTCGCGCTGCGCGGTGCGTAGCGGCCGAAAAAGGCGCTGGCGCGACCGGGATTATAGCTGTCGGGGTTGATGCTCTTCTCGGCGAGCCGTCGAATCCGGTCCTCGCCCGGCCAGCCGGGGTGCGCCACCAGAAAATTGGCATAAGCGTCAAAGCCGAGCGTGTCGCTTTGCTGCAACCGTTTCCATTCATCGACAGCGGCGATGATCGAGCTGCCCGCTCTGGCGGTTATCTGGTTCCGGGTCGCATCCCAGCCGGTGGTTTCCGAAGCGGTGCCGGAAGGCAGGGGTTGCACAATTTCCTTGCGCGCGCCGTTGATCTGCGCAACTGCAACCGACGCAATCGCCACTACACCAACAAGGGGCAGATGATGATATCTGATCCGGTGGGCGATCCTGCTGGTCATTGCGGTTATGGTCTCCTTTGCTGGTTTCCCCGACGACGATGGCCGATGCACAGATTATGGCATAATGATGCTTATGCCCAGATGAATATGGTGGCGGTGGAAGGAGTTTTTGCATGTTTTCCGGTTCGATTCCGGCTCTGGTGACGCCTTTTCGCGACGGAATGCTGGATGAAGATGCATTTCGCGCCTTTGTGGACTGGCAGATAGAGCAGGGCAGCAGCGGGCTGGTCCCCTGCGGCACCACCGGCGAAAGCGCGACGATGACGATCGAGGAGCATAATCGCGTCGTTGCGATCTGCGTGAAGCAGGCCGCCGGACGGGTGCCGGTGATCGCCGGATGCGGATCCAACGATACGCGAATCGCCCTGGAACATATGATCTCGGCGCAGGCGGCGGGAGCGGACGCGGCGCTGGTCGTCGCGCCCTATTACAATAAGCCGAGCCAGGAAGGCGTCTATCAGCATTTCGCCCATCTCGCGCGTCATTGCGACCTGCCGATCATTCTCTACAATGTGCCGGGCCGCACCATTACCGATATCGGCGTGCCGGTTATGCACCGGCTGGCGAGCGAGTTCGGTTCGATCGTCGGTATCAAGGATGCGACCGGAAATCTGGGTCGGGTCAGCGCTCAGCGCCTCGCCTGCGGTCCGGATTTCATCCAGCTTTCAGGCAATGATGAGACGGCGCTGGGGTTCAACGCGATGGGCGGCGTCGGGTGCATTTCGGTAACGGCCAATGTCGCACCGGAACTGTGCGCCCGGTTCCAGACCGTGCTGGCGGAAGGAAAGTGGGACGAGGCGCTTCTTCTTCAAGACAAGCTGTATCCGCTGCACGATGCGTTGTTCAGCGATTCTTCACCCGGGCCGGTGAAATATGCGCTCTCCCGCGTTCGACCGGATATGCCTGTCGATGTGCGCCTGCCCATTACCTGGCCGAGCGCATCGTCGCAGGCGGCGGTCGACCGGGCTCTGGAGATAGCGGGGCTGGTATAAGGCGGTTCCGCACCCCATATCGGTTCGGCAGGAGATTTTACCCTAATCATGGCTCGCCCACGCCCGGAAGCATTCAAGAAAGTGAAGACCGTCGCCGAAAACCGGCGCGCGCGGTTCGATTATGCTATTGACGAAGTGTTCGAGGCCGGGATCGTGCTTCAGGGCACGGAGGTCAAATCGCTGCGCTTCGGCGACGGGTCCATCGCGGAAAGCTATGCCGAGGTCAATGGCGAGGAAGTGTGGCTGATCAACAGCAATGTTCCTGAATTCAGCCACGGCAACCGTTTCAATCATGAGCCGAAACGCCCGCGCAAGCTGTTGCTGCACGATCGTGAAATCGCCAAATTGCATGGTGCCGTCGCGCGCAAGGGCATGACGCTGGTGCCGCTTTCCATCTATTTTAACGGGCAGGGGCGGGCCAAGGTCGAGCTGGCGCTGGCGCGCGGTAAGAATGCTCAGGATAAACGCGCGACCACCAAGGAGCGCGAATGGAAGCGGGAGCAGGGCCGCCTGCTCAAGGAGCACGGGTGATGCAGTCGCGTCTTGCTCGCTGGTTTCATGACAATGCGCCGAAGCGCGAGACGTTCGAGAATAGCCGGATATTGGCGCCGATTGCTCATCGCGTGTTGGCGCCGGAATTGTGGCGTTTTACCCGTCGGTCGGTGCCGCGCGGCGTCGCGCTGGGGTTGCTGGTCGGCATTTTCCTGCTGATCCCGGGGGTGCAGATTGCGGGGGCGGCGCTGTTCGCCTTGCCGTTCCGGGCCAATATCCCGATCGCGGCGGCGATGACGTTCCTCAGCAATCCGGCGACGACCCCGTTCATCCTCTGGGCATCGGTCTATATTGGCAATGTAACACTTGGCCGCACGGCCGACATATCGCGTTTCATGGCGTTGATGCACGATCATGCGACCTTCGGCCAATGGTGCGCATGGCTGTTTTCAGAGGCTGCCCCGGCCTTGCTCTTCGGGCTGGCGGTGATTTCGGTTGCGGTGGCCGTGATCGGTTATTTCATTTCCGACTGGATGTGGCGCGCGCATCTGGGGCGGCGCTGGAAGGCGCGCGGCAACAAGGTTGCGGACGCCGGATGATCGTCGGCCCTTGCCGCTGTGCCGCCCGGCTTTCTGGCGGGTGGTCCCGGCAAGTTTTCGCTTCATCGCCTCGGGCTCTTTGCTAAGCTTCGTCTTCGGTCCATAGGAACGGGGCAGGCCGAAATCTGATGGAATGAAGGGGCGGTTGCCGGAAATGGCGATTATGACGGGCGGCAGCTACAAGGAAGATATTGTCTCGCTCGCTGCCGACAAGGGGGGGCGGTTTACCTTGCCTTTGCTGGTCGGCGCGGCGTTGCTGAGCGCGGGCGTGATTTTCTGGGCGGTCGGCGATTGGGCGCTTGGCGCGGGGTTTGCCGTGACGATATTCGGCCTTGGGGTGTTGTTGCACCTGTTTCGTCCGACCGCGCACAGCATTGCTACGGTCCGTGAGGTCGCGCCCGACTGGACCGTTGCGCGCATGACTGCCGATATGTCCGGCATGGCGCTCGCCGTGACCGATCAGAGCGGGCGTCTGGTCTGCGCCAGCGATCTTTATGGCGAATGGTTTCCGGGCTACCCCGCGCCGCCCTCGCTTCCGCTCGACCGGGATGGCGCGGCATTGCTTGCAGAGATTGGACGGACAGCCTGGCGCGATGGTGAAGCGCAATGCACGGGGCTGGCGCGCGGGGCGCTGAAGCTGGAGGTGAAGGCCACCCGTACGGGGCGATCGGACGATTATCTGCTGTGGCATTTCCGGCCGGTCCGTCAGGTCAGCCTGACCGAGGAATTTACCCGGATGGTAACCGGGGAAGTCGGCACGCAACTGGGTGATGCCGGGTTGATGGCGGCTATCATCGGCGCGGAGGGGCGTATTCGCGGTACGAATGGGGCATTTGTGCTTCGCGCCGCCGGGCGCATGGATGCCGACCTGACCGGGCGCGATCTGGCGGGCTATTTCCGCCGCGACGAGGAGGGGCGCATCTTTTTCGCGCGCGAGGCGCCCGGAATGTTACCGATCGCGATATTCCGCGTGTTGCTGCGCGCTGATCAGCCGGATGGTCCCGCGCTGATCCTGCTGGTCGATCAGCCCGGCAATATGGCAGCCAGCGGGTCGTCGCTTTCCTATTTTCAGGCTCTGCTGGCCTTGCTGCCTTTCGGTCTGGCGATGACCGATCGCGATGGCCGCCTGCTGTTCGTCAATGATAGTTTCGCGCGTGCCGCCAATGTACAGGATGGACATTTACCCGCCTATCCGGGGGATCTTGTCGTCGCTGAGGACCAGGCTGCGCTGGCCGCGGCCGTTCGGCGCTATGCGGTCGGGCCGCAGATGACCGGGGACATTGCCGTGCGCCTGCGCAACCGGCCCGAGGAAACGGTTGCTTTCTCTCTCGCCGGGGTGCGAGGGCTGGGCGAGGCAGCCGTGATCCTGACACTGAAAGATGACAATGAGGAAAGCCGCCTGAAACGTCAGGTCGCGCAGGCGACCAAGATGCAGGCGGTGGGTCAGCTCGCGGGCGGTGTCGCCCATGATTTCAACAATATTCTGACCGCGATCATTGGCCATTGCGACCTGATGCTGATGCGTCATACGCCTGGCGACAGCGATTATGATGATATTCAGCAGATCAAGTCCAACTCCAACCGCGCCGCCAGCCTGACGCGCCAGTTGCTCGCCTTTTCGCGCCAGCAGACCCTGCGTCCGCAGGTGTTGCAATTGCCCGATATTGTTGCCGACGTGTCGAATCTGCTGAAACGGCTGATCGGTGAGAAGGTGAAGCTGGAGGTCAGCCATGGCCGTAATCTCGGCATGGTGCGGGCCGATCCGGGGCAGATCGAGCAGGTGATCGTCAACCTCGCCGTCAATGCGCGTGATGCGATGCCGGAGGGGGGCACCCTCCGGATACAGACCTTCACCATTTCCGCAGCGCAGGTGCGGGAGATGCGATCGACCGTGTTGCCGCCGGCGGATTATACGGGCCTGCGCATTTCCGATACCGGAACGGGCATTCCGCCCGATCTCCTGCCCAAGATATTCGAACCGTTTTTCACCACCAAGGAGGTGGGGAAGGGAACGGGCCTTGGGCTTTCCACCGTCTATGGCATCGTCAAACAGTCCGGCGGGTATATCTTCGCTGAATCCGTGCCGGGGCAGGGGACGAGCTTCGTTATCTATCTTCCGGTCCATGTCGCCGGCGCCGAGGAAAAGCAGGCAGCGACGATCAGGACACCCCCGGCCCGGCGCACGAGCTGGGGCACGGGCACGATCCTGTTGGTTGAGGATGAGGATATGGTCCGGGCCGTGGCGGAACGCGCGCTTACCCGGCAGGGCTATAAGGTGCTGACGGCTTCCGATGGCGAACAGGGGCTTGAGGCGCTCAAGCAGGCGGGCAAGGTGGATCTGCTGCTTTCGGATGTGGTGATGCCCAATATGGATGGCCCGGCGATGGTGCGGGAAGCCCGGGCCATGCACCCCGACCTGCCGATATTGTTCATGTCCGGCTATGCCGAGGAGCAACTCCGCAAGTCGATCGACATCGATAATGTCAGTTTTCTGCCCAAGCCTTTTTCGGTTGCCCAACTTTCCGAAGCGGTGGCGGATGCCTTTACCGGCTCTGCTGCTTCCGAAGATACTGGCGATGGTGCCCAATCGTAGCGGTTGTACGATCAATTACCCGTCGCGCGGCTTGCGATTTGCCCGATATTCCGTCAGCCTCCTTCGTGGATGCGGGCCGGTTCCCGCGGTTCGAGGCCGGGTCGGGCGCCATGGGTTTTTCCTCTCGGGAAGTCACGGGCCGCCCTGCCGCCGATAATGGATTTGTTTGATGAGCGATCTCGCGACTTCACCGGTGCGCCGGTCCCTGTTGATTGTCGAGGACGAAGCGATGATCGCGATGATGCTCGAAGAATATATCGATGCGCTGGGGCATGAGGTGCATGGGGTCGCTTCGACGATTGCGGAGGCGAGCGACATGGTGCGCGGCGGCGGGTTCGACTTTGCCATTCTGGATTGTTACCTCAATGGCGAGGAGATCTGGCCCGTGGCGGAGATGTTGGATCGCGAGGGCATAGCTTTCATTCTGAGCTCCGGCGGGGCTTTGTCCGATGTGCCTGAGGCTTATGCCCGGCGGCCGATGCTGCCCAAGCCTTACACGATGGGCGCGATTGCGGATGTTCTGGCCGCAGTGGACGTCGCAGGCGATTAGGTCGCGTTGACAAAAGACTTCAGCCATAGGCGTGCGGCGGCAAGGTTGAGGAAGCTCTCGAACGATAGGACGGTCTTGTCGTAGCGGGTGGC
>SBGG01000034.1 GCA_006226685.1 Sphingomonadales bacterium | reverse complement strand
GACAAATCTCCGCGACCCATGACTGCTCCCCAAAGAGCAGCCTTGAATCAGAACTCAGGCCCGTTGGGAATCCCTTTTGTCAACACGACCTAGGTTTCGCGGCTCGTTCGATCATTGGCGGTAAAGTTTGTTCCCCTCTTGTTCTATGAGAACAAATAGGATACATGGCCATCATGGCAATGCCAGGTTGCACTCGACAGGAGACAAGGCCATGACCGCAATGCTCAAACTTATCGATTCCGACAAAAAGACGGGGACTATGGACAGGCAAAAGGCATTGGAGGCAGCGCTCTCCCAGATTGATCGCGCGTTCGGCAAGGGTAGCGCGATGAAGCTGGGCAGCCGGGAGAAGCTCGAGATCGAAGCGATTTCCAGCGGATCGCTGGGGCTCGATATCGCGCTCGGCATCGGTGGTTTGCCGCGTGGCCGGATCGTCGAGATTTACGGGCCGGAAAGTTCGGGCAAGACGACGCTTGCGCTGCACGCAATTGCCGAGGCGCAAAAGGCCGGAGGTACGGCGGCCTTTGTCGATGCCGAACATGCACTGGATCCTGTTTATGCGAAGAAGCTGGGCGTTGATATCGACGAACTGATCGTGTCGCAGCCGGATACCGGCGAGCAGGCGCTGGAAATCGTCGATACGCTGGTACGGTCGAACGCGATCGATGTGCTGGTGGTGGATTCGGTCGCCGCGCTGGTGCCGCGCGCGGAGATTGAGGGCGAAATGGGGGATAGCCATGTCGGCCTTCAGGCACGCCTGATGAGCCAGGCCTTGCGTAAGCTGACCGGGTCGATCTCGCGGTCGCGCTGCCTTGTCATTTTCATCAACCAGGTCCGCATGAAAATCGGTGTGATGTACGGTAACCCGGAAACCACGACCGGCGGTAATGCTCTCAAATTCTATGCATCGGTCCGTCTCGATATTCGCCGTACCGGCCAGATCAAGGATCGTGACGATATCATCGGCAATGCGACGCGGGTGAAGGTGGTGAAGAATAAGGTTGCCCCTCCCTTCAAACAGGTTGAATTCGACATCATGTACGGCGAGGGCATTTCCAAGGTTGGCGAGATTCTCGATCTTGGTGTCAAGGCGGGCATTGTGGAGAAATCGGGCTCCTGGTTCTCTTATGATTCGGTGCGGATCGGTCAGGGACGGGAGAATTCGAAGACCTTCCTTCGCGAAAATCCCGAAATGATGGAGCGGTTGGAAAATGCGATTCGGGGGAAGACCGATGCGGTCGCCGAGGGGATGATGACGGGGCCCGATGCCGAAGATGATATGGAATAAGGAATGACGGAGCGCGGCCTTTTGTGGGCGCGCTCCTTCTTGTTCCGGAGGTTTGTCTTCATTCCGGACAAGGCAAAGGGGGAGTCAGCGGGTTTGAACAGAAGTCGTTTGGACTCCTTTTGCCGCTGCAAACGCTCATATTGCCGCTTGTCTGGGGGCACGGCCTCGCTTAAGCGGCAAATGTCATGACATCCACAAACGATATCCGCCGCTCCTTTCTCGACTATTTCGTGACTCAGGGGCATGAACTGGTCCCGTCCGCGCCGCTGGTGCCGCACAACGATCCGACGTTGATGTTCACCAATGCGGGCATGGTGCCATTCAAGAATGTGTTTACCGGCCTTGAAAGCCGCCCTTACAGCAGGGCGACCTCGTCGCAGAAATGCGTGCGGGCGGGCGGTAAGCATAATGATCTCGACAATGTCGGCTATACGGCGCGGCATCATACTTTTTTCGAGATGCTGGGTAATTTCAGCTTTGGTGATTATTTCAAGGAACAGGCGATCCATCACGCCTGGACGCTGATTACGCGCGAATGGGGCATATCTCCGGATCGGCTCACCGTGACCGTCTATCATGACGATGATGAGGCGTTCGGATATTGGCGCAAGATCGCGGGCCTGCCTGAGGACCGGATCATTCGTATCGCCACTTCCGACAATTTCTGGTCGATGGGCGATACTGGCCCCTGCGGGCCCTGTTCGGAAATTTTCTACGATCATGGCGACCATATTTTTGGTGGGCCTCCGGGATCGCCCGATGAGGATGGTGACCGCTTCGTCGAGATATGGAATCTCGTCTTCATGCAGTTCGATCAGTCGGCGGACGGCACTCGTACCGCCTTGCCGCGGCCCAGTATCGATACCGGCATGGGGCTGGAACGCATCGCAGCCGTGCTGCAAGGGGTGCATGACAATTATGATACCGACACTTTCAAGGCGCTGATCGCCGAATCCGGTGCGCTGACCCACAGCGCGACCGATGGTGCGAACAAGGCCAGCCACCGGGTGATTGCCGATCATCTGCGTTCTTCCGGATTTCTGATGGCCGATGGCGTGCTGCCCGCCAATGAAGGGCGGGGCTATGTGCTGCGCCGCATCATGCGGCGGGCTATGCGTCACGCCCATCTGCTTGGCGCCAAAGAGCCGTTGATGCACCGTCTGGTCGGTGCTCTCGTTCGGGAAATGGGCGGTGCTTATCCGGAATTGCTGCGCGCCCAGCCGTTGATCGAAGATACTTTGCTGCGGGAGGAAACCCGCTTCCGCCAGACGCTCGATAAGGGGCTGAAGCTGCTTGACGAAGCGACTGCGGGCATGGGCAAGGGCGATATTTTGCCCGGCGAGACGGCGTTTCGCCTCTATGATACCTATGGTTTCCCTTATGACCTGACCGAGGACGCGCTGCGGGCGCAGGGGTTCGGCGTCGACCGTTCTGGTTTCGATGCCGCGATGGCCGAGCAGAAGGCTGCGGCCCGTGCCGCCTGGAAGGGGTCGGGTGAAAAGGCGTCGGATGAGATCTGGTTTGATCTGGCGGAAGAGTTGGGGGCGACAGAGTTTACCGGCTATGGCGCGACCAGCGGTGAAGGTCAGGTGGTCGCAATTATTCGCGATGGCGCCCGGGTCGAAAGCGCGCAAACTGGCGAGACGGTGACGATCCTCACCAATCAGACGCCTTTTTATGGCGAAAGTGGTGGCCAGACTGGTGACAGTGGCACGATCACCACGCCTGAAGGCCTGTCAGCGACGGTTGTCGAAACCGGCAAGGCGTTGGGGCGTCTGCATACCCACCAAACGGTGATCGACGCCGGGCAGATCAAGGTCGGCGATAAGGTGCATCTCGCCGTCGATGTTGCTCGGCGGGACCGGATTCGCGCCAACCACAGCGCGACCCATTTGCTGCACGCCGCGCTGCGCGAACGGCTTGGTAAACATGTCACCCAAAAGGGCAGTATGGTTGCAGCCGACCGTCTGCGGTTTGACTTCTCGCACCCTGATGCGCTGACTCCCGAGCAGATCGCGCAGGTCGAGGCGGATGTGAATGCCCAGATTCGCGATAATGACATGGTGCTGACCCGCCTGATGACGCCTGAAGATGCGATCGAGGCGGGAGCGATGGCCCTGTTCGGCGAGAAATATGGCGACGAGGTGCGCGTGCTCTCCATGGGGCGTGAGGGCAAGGGCAGCTATTCGGTCGAACTTTGCGGCGGCACTCATGTACGCGCATTGGGCGACATCGGTCTGTTCAAGATCGTCAGTGAGAGCGCGGTCGCGAGCGGGGTTCGCCGTATCGAGGCGCTGACCGGCGAGGCGGCCCGGCTCTGGTTGTCTGAGCGCGAGGAGGCGTTGAAGGCGACGGCATCGACCTTGCGTACGACTCCGGAGGAAGTGCCTGCCCGTGTCGCGGCGTTGATGGAGCAATCCCGCAAGCTGGAACGGGAACTGGCCGACGCAAAGAAGGCGTTGGCGCTCGGCGGTGGTGGTGGTGCTGCGGCAGGCGATAGCGCGCCGGTGATGGTTGGCGCGGTTCCTTTCATCGGACGCGTCATTCCCGATCTCGATCCCAAGGCACTGAAGGGGCTGGTGGACGAGGAGAAGAAGAAGCATTCTTCAGGCGTCTTCACCTATATTGCGACCAGTGACGGCAAGGCATCCATCGTTGTCGGTGTGACCGATGACCTGACCGGCGCGAATAGTGCGGTCGATCTGGTTCGGGCCGGCGTCGAGAAGCTTGGCGGCAAAGGCGGCGGCGGTCGTCCCGACATGGCGCAGGGTGGTGGGCCGGACGGCGATGCAGCGCAGGCAGCGCTTGATGCGGTGCGAGGACTCATCAAGGGCTAGGATAGTCGGCATTCAGCCCTGATGGGCCTGCAAATAGCAATTGCGCGTGCCCCGGAGCCTGCTCAAGCTATGTGAGTACCGGAAGCTCACAAGATTGCGATGTGCAGGCGGTCAGAGCTCGGGCCGCAGGTTGATCTGCGGGCATGTCGGTGGCTCTGGGGCGAGTGCTGTTGCCCTTTGGTCGTCTGGGGTTTCGGTCTCGGTGACCTGTAAATCGGTTTTACGCGCTTTGTGCACTCCGGCACCAGGAATGGGCGGCGTTGGAACGAGAAGGCCTGGCTCGTTGCAACGCACGCGCAAATCATCATTGCCGTCTTGCCTTTTCTGGACTGTGATCAGCTCTGGATCGGACCGCCATATGAGGGCCGGTATGGAGGAAGCAGCGCGGGCAGCGACCCGTTTTGCCCGAGATCGGAGGGGCAGCCGACTTTCGCGAGGAGAAGGCGGGGATGGGCCTTCTCTCCGCTCCGTGGCGCTCAGCCTGCCTTTTTATCTGTCAGGCCGATCTCCCGCAGTCTCTGCTTCAGATAATCATCGGCGGTAATCGGCGGATCGCGTCGCGGATTATCGGCGCTGACACATCCGGGCAATGCGTCGATCGGGAAATCGGGGCGCAGATGAAGGAAGAAGGGCATGGAGTAACGGGAGGTCGCCTGACGCTCCCGCGATGGATTGACAACCCTGTGGGTGGTTGAAGGCAGTAGATGGTTGGTGAGGCGCTGCAACATGTCGCCGATATTGACCACCAGAGCGCCTTCGGGCGGGTTGATGTCCACCCAGTGTCCCGCCTTTTCCAGCAGTTGCAGGCCCGCTTCCTCGGCTCCGAGCAGCAGGGTGATGAGGTTGATATCCTCATGTGCTCCCGCGCGCACAGCACCGGGTTCCGCGGTCATGTCGCAACTCATGGGCGGATAGTGGAGCAGCCGCAATATGCTGTTGCCCTGATGCGTGGGAGAGCTGAACCAGTCCGGTTCTAGTCCCAGATCTGTTGCCACCGCAGAGAGCAGCCTTGCCCCAAGGTGATCGAATTCTTCGAACAGGCGGGTAAAGCAGGAGCGGAATTCGGGCAACTCCTCCGGCCAGATATTGGCGGGCATTCCGGAAGGGAGAGGACCGTCCGGTTCGGCTTCCCGTCCGATATGCCAGAATTCCTTGAGGTCATGCGCAATCGCGCCCTTGGCGATTTCTCGCCCGAACGGGGTATATCCCCGCTGCCCCGCGCCGCCTTCGATATGGTAGCGTTGTTTGCATTCATCAGGCAGAGCGAAGAAGCGAGCGGTCAGGTCCCAGGCCCTGGTCAGAAGGTCCCGGTCGATGCCATGATCGGCGATGATCGCGAAACCGTGATCACGAAAACTTCGGCCGAGAGCTGGCGCGAAATCGGAAGGAGAAAGCTGCCGGATCGACAGGACGGGAATCGGGGCGCGAAGAGTTGAAACCATGAGAGGGGGCTTAAAGCATCCGGTGGGCAAGCGGGAACCGGTTTTCGCTGGAAGCACCCGGATCCTTGAGCAGGCAGGTGAATATCGGAACTTTTGGAAAATATGGGGCAAGCATAATCCGGTCGTTCCGTCGGGATGGCCCTTGCCGGGGCTTGATCTTCGTCATGCCTCCGGTGCATCTGCGGTCGGACAGAACGGCAGGCGGCAACCGAGCCGGAAAGGGAGTGCATGAACTACTGGCTGATGAAATCCGAACCCGATGCCTTTTCCTGGGATGATCTGGTTGCGCAGAAAAAGGCGGAGTGGGATGGCGTACGCAACCATCTGGCTCAACGCCATATGAAGGAAATGAAGAAGGGGGATCGGGCGCTTTTCTATCACAGCAATATCGGGCTGGAGGTGGTCGGCATCATGGAGATTGTCGAGGAAGCGGCCCCTGACAGTACCGATGATACCGGGCGCTGGATCGCGGTCCATGTCTCTCCGGTCGAGAAAGTGCCGCATCCGGTAAAGTTGAAGGCGATGAAGGCCGATCCAGCACTGGCTGACATGGTGATGATCCGTCAGTCGCGCCTTTCCGTGTCACCGGTGACGGAGGCGGAATATCGCCATATTCTGAAACTGGGTGGTGTGGCCGGGTAAAACCTGAGATTGCGCAAAGAGAAACTCAAGGAAAAAGAAACCCTTGTTGATCCCGCGTGGAACAACAAGGGTTGTAAGTTCGTCTTGAGAGGGGTGTACGTCAAATATTCGTTAATTCAGCCGAAAAGGCTGAGGTACGCCATAGCTGGCGCACCAAGGGAGACGATACCGGCAAAGACGGTAAAGCCGATCTCCGAGATGTTGGTCATTGCTTTAGCTCCTGTGAACGCCTTCTAGAGCTCCTCTTTTGTCCCTAATTTCTATTGTTGGCGGGCATATGTGCGCAGTACCGACTAGCGACAAACGCAAAATCGGACGTAGCAAATGCAGAAAATGCAATCCTTGCCAGGATTAAGCGATTGCGGAGAGGGGGAGGGTAAGCCATGTCATGGGCGATGAGGAATGACCAAAAGTCCCGGATCGCGCGGCTTGAAGCGCTAGTAGACCGTGTCTGTGACACTTATGTTACCAATGGGCCATTGCCGCATCTGCAACTCCTGCTTTCCGTCGATGGAGAAGTCATACTCGACCATTGTCAGGGGCAGGCCTGTGCCGACGGGGGCTCGCTTCAGGGGAGCGCGCTTTACCGACTCGCTTCCATGTCGAAGCCCATCGTGATTGCGGCGGCGCTGGTGCTGGTGGAGGAAGGGCGACTCGCTCTCGACATGCCGGTGGCTGAGCCCATGCCGGAATTTTCGCGACAGAGGCTGTGGACGGGCGAGGTGGATGAGGAAGGCAAGCTCATCACCATTCCCTGTGATGGCGCCATGACGATTCTCGACCTGATGCGTCATACGGCGGGCCTGACCTATTCCATCCATGGCGCAACGGCGCTCGATCGTTTCTATGCCGAGCATTATCTCGATAGCTTTCATCAGCGACGCAACAGCGATGACTATGCGGCGGCACTGGCCGAAGCGCCATTGTTGTACCGGCCCGGCGAGCGGTTCCATTATTCGGCCTCTGTCGATTTGCTGGGAATCGTGATCGAACGGGTTTCGGGCATGTCGCTCGACCATTTTCTCGATCAGGCGATATTCGCGCCACTCGGTATGGTGGACAGCTTCTTCATGGTTCCGCCGGACCGGATCGATCGGCTGACCGATGCGTGGATGGTGGAGCGCCCCGGCGCCGCGCCGACGCTATATGACCGGGGCGGGCATAGCCGCTGGCGCATGCCGCAGAAAAGCTGGTCGGGTGGCGGCGGGCTGGTGTCCAGCGCACGCGATTATCATCGCTTTCTTTCCATGTTGATGGAAGGTGGTGTGTTCGAGGGGCGGCGTATCCTGTCGCAGGAGAGTGTTACCCGTATGATGACCAACCAGTTGCCATCCGGCGGCGATCTGGTGGCGGAAGGGGCTTCCCCTGTTTCCGAAACCGCGCCGGAGGGGGTCGGCATGGGGCTGGGCGGTGCGGTTTTGCTCGATCCTGCACGGGCCGAGATTCCCGGCAGCAAGGGGACGTGGTTTTGGGGTGGGCTGCTTTCCACCGGCTTTTTCCTTGATCCGGTGCGTCGCGTGATCGGTATCGTCATGACCCAGCTCATGCCCCCCGATACGACGCGGCTGCGCGAGGATTTCCGCCGGGGTGTGGAGGAGATCATGCGGGAGGACGGCAATGGATGAGCAGAGCGGAGCCGACGAGGTCCGGTTGACCAGGCAGGAATTGGTGGATGAGCTCGTCGCGCTGATCGATGTAGAGCAGATCGCAGAGGGACTGTTCCGCGGCCGTCGTAAGCGCGGCGGGATTGGGCGGGTCTATGGTGGGCAGGTAGTGGCGCAGGCTCTGGCGGCCGCCTCCAAGAGCGTCGCCCCCGATCGACCGGTTCACTCGCTTCATGCCTATTTTTTGCGTGGTGGCAGCGAGGATCATGAGATCGATTATCGCGTCGAGGCCGATTTCGACGGCCGCAGCATTTCCAACCGCAGGGTGATTGCGACGCAGCAGGGCAAGGTGATCTTCAATCTGGCCGCATCCTTTCATGTGGAGGAGAAGGGGCATTTTCATCAGCCGCCCATGCCCGATGTTCCGCCGCCTGAGGGGCTCGAGAATCTGCGCGATTATGTCGCGCGGCGGGCAGGGGGCGCGCCCGGTAAGGTGCCGCTGTTCTTGCTGCGCCCTGCGCCGATCGAGGTGCGCAGTGTTGGCGTGCCTCCCTTCTTCCAGCAGGGACCGGAGGAGGCGCATGTCGATGTCTGGTTCCGTGCCGTTGCGCCGGTCGAACAGCCGCAATGGATGCAGCGAGCGCTGGTCGCTTATGCCAGCGATTTCGCGCTTATCGGCACGGCGACGCGCCCGCATGGCCATTTTGATGTTCAGGCCGCCAGCCTCGACCACAGCCTGTGGTTTCACCGGGACATGCGGATCGATGACTGGCTGCTCTATACCATTGACGGTCCATGGGCAGGAGGTGCCCGCGGGCTGGGGTTGGGGCGGATATTCGACCGCGCGGGCAATCTGGTCGCCAGCGTGGCACAGGAAGGGATGATGCGCGATCGCGCGATGCGATAACCGACCCGACCGGTTGATGCTTTCCGGTCGGCGCTGGCGTTATCAACAGGATCGTCACTGCGTCCGATGCCGCTCGCTTAGAGCGGGATGACAATTGAGTGAATCGATTTGAGATTCACAAGTTGGTGCTTTTCTGCTTCAATCTGCTGGCCGGGTTTGGAGGCCGGCGGCGATGACCAGACCATATTTGCTGGACTTACGGGATCGCGCGATTGCGCGGATTGGGGCTGGCGAGAGTGTTCGCACGGTGGCGTCGGCTTTGAGCATCAGCGCGGCGACGGTTGTGCGCTGGTCGCAGCGTTACCGGGCATCGGGTAGCGCGGCTCCGGGCAAGGTTGGTGGCCACAAACGCCCGGCCGTCCGGACCGCGATCCGGGCAAGAGACGCAAGACTGCTGTTCCTGCCGCCCTACAGCCCGGACCTAAACCCGATCGAACAGGTCTTTGCCAAACTCAAACATCTTCTGCGAAAGGCTGCTGAACGATCCGTCGAAGCAACATGGCAGCGCATCGGTTCTCTGCTCGATGCCTTCCCGCCCCACGAATGCGCCAACTACCTCAGAAACTCAGGATATGGTGCAGCGTAATGTCATCAAACTCTAGAATTAGGCGTTCCACAGGCCAACAACATAGCATTGGGATGCCGTTTTACGGATCATAAAAAAAGCCGCCGGGTTGTTCCGGCGGCTTTTTTGCGGAGCGAGAAGCCTGGACCATATCCGTTCAGGTCAGGTCGTGGTTCAGGCCCCTGTTTACCGCGTTTTCGAGTCGGCTGATATATCTGCCGGACCCGGAAATATTTTAGCGCTCAATGCACATGGCGATGCCCATGCCGCCGCCGATGCACAGGGTGGCGAGACCCTTCTTCGCATCGCGCTTGCCCATTTCGTAGAGCAGCGTGGTCAGAATACGGGCGCCACTGGCGCCGATCGGGTGGCCGATAGCGATCGCGCCGCCATTGACGTTGATCTTGGAGGTATCCCAGCCCAGTTCCTTGTTCACCGCGATGGCCTGTGCAGCAAAGGCTTCATTGGCTTCGATCAGGTCGAGGTCGGAGATGGACCAGCCCGCCATTTCCAGCGCCGCGCGGCTGGCCGGGGCTGGACCGATGCCCATGATCGAGGGATCGACACCACGGGTCGCCCAGGAGGCAATGCGACCGAGCACGGTGGCGCCGCGCCGGGCGGCCTCGTCCTCAGTCATCAGCACGATCGCAACCGCGCCGTCATTGATGCCGCTGGCGTTGCCGGCGGTGACGGTGCCGTCCTTCTTGAACGCGGGCCGGAGGCTCTGCATCGCCTCGATGGTGGCGCCGGCGCGGATATATTCATCCTGATCGACGATGGTGTCGCCTTTGCGGCCCTTGATCGTGACCGGCACGATTTCGTCGGCAAAACGACCGGAAGCGCGGGCGGCCTCGGCCTTGTTCTGGCTGGCCACCGCGAAAAGATCCTGTTCCTCGCGGGTGATCTGATATTTTTCGGCCAGATTTTCGGCGGTGATGCCCATATGATAGCCGTTAAAGGCATCGGTGAGGCCGTCGATGATCATCGTGTCGGCAAGGCTGGCATTGCCCATTTTGATGCCGCCGCGCAGATTCTGCGCATGAGGGGACATGGACATGTTTTCCTGGCCGCCCGCGATCATGATCGCGGCGTCACCATTGGCGATTGCCTGCGCGGCAAGCGCGACCGAGCGCAGGCCCGAGCCGCAGACCTGATTGATGGTCAGGGCGGTGCGATCGACCGGAATGCCCGCATTGACCGCCGCCTGACGGGTTGGGTTCTGGCCTTGTCCGCTGGTCAGCACCTGGCCGAAAATGACTTCGTTTACATCCTCGGGGGAGAGAGTGGCCTGCGCCAGCGCGGCCTCTATCGCAATGCGGCCCAATTCATGGGCGGGTGTGTTGGCATAAGCACCGAGAAAGCTGCCAACGGGGGTGCGCTTGGCTGCGGTAATGACGATGTTGGACATGGTTGCTCCTGAATATACACCGTTTTGTTGCTCTGGCGGCCTTATCACCATCCGGCGGAATTGGACAGCCAATCCGACAAGGGTTCCCAGATTTGATCAGGGGCTTTGCGGCTGACGATCATGCCGACATGGCCAAGGGGGCTGTCGATCCGCTGCTTCAACGGCGGGGCCGCGTCTGCGGGCACGATCCGGTCGGTCGATGACTGGATGGCAAGGGTCGGGCAGGAGAGGGCGTCGGGCCGCACGGGTTTGCCGCCAACCGCCCATTCTCCGTTGCCGCTGGCATTTCCGGCATAGAGCCGGTCGAACAGGTCGCGTCCGGCGCCGAAGGTCAGCGGAGAGCCTTCATTGGCCCAGTCCTCGACCGCAAGGAAGGCGCGTTCGGCATCGCTTCCTTCGGCCATATCGGCAAAGGCGGCGTATTTGCGGATGGTACGGGCCGGGTCGAGTGACCAGAAGCCGTTTTGCAGCACCTCCATCGGCACGAAACCGAGCCGTTCGCACAGAGGTTTCGACTGATCCCACAGGGCAGCTATTCTCTCGCGTTCTTCCGGCGGATAAAGGTCGAATCGCCAGGGGGCGGCGATGGTCGCGACCGCGGCGGGGTTCACCAGTTCCGCCGCGCCCAGCGCGATCGTTCCCCCAAGGCAATATCCGACCAGCGTCACTGGCCCTTCGATCGACCGGATCATCGGCACGAGGCGCTGCTCGATATGACCGGCGAGGTCGAGCCGGGAATCTTCCGGCGCAGGCATTCCCCAGTTGACGAGGTAGGGGGTGAAGCCTGATCGGGCGAGGTGTCCGACAAGCGACATGCTGTCCGACAGGTCGAGGATGACGTGCGAGTTGACCAGCGAGGGGATGAGGATGGCTGCCGGTTGCCGTTGCGCCTTTTTGTGCGCAGCATCGGATGAAGCCAGCCGCAACAAAGTCGCGTTGCCCGCGCGGGCCTGAACAGCGTGCGGCCGCGTAAAATCGGGACGTTTCGCCCATTGATATTTGCGCAGCCCGGCGAGCGCGGCCTGTCTCAAATTGGCGTCATTCTCCGTTTCCCGCCATAAATGCGCGAGAAATAACGGCAATGGCCGTGGTCCGTGTTGCGGTGCAGGAAGATTTGATGCTATCTTCTGCCGCAAATGTTCAGGAGCGGTTTCAGGCATGGCGCAAAAAAAAGGTTCCGGCGAATCGTCGCCGATCATCATCAAGAAATATGCTAACCGGCGGCTCTATAATACAGAAACCTCCAGTTACATTACATTGGAACTTTTGTCCCAGATGACGCGCGAGGGACGTGATTTTGTCGTGGTCGATGCAAAGACCAACGAGGACATCACGCATAATGTGCTGACCCAGATCATCATGGAAGAGGAACAGCGCGGGCCGAATATGCTGCCCGTGACTTTCCTGCGCCAGCTTATTTCGATGTACGGCGATTCGATGCAGTCGATGGTGCCGCAATATCTGGAGGCCTCGATGGAGGCGTTCCGCAAGAACCAGCAGCAGTTTCAGGAAGCGATGAAGGGGGCGTTCACCAGCGGTCCCTTTGCCGAAATGGCAAAGCGCAACATGGAAATGTTCGAGGCCGCGACCAGCGCCTTTTCTCCCGGAACCGCGCCGCATGATGGTATGGATGGCGAAGCGGGCGACAAGGATGGCGAAATATCGCAGTTAAAGGCCCAGCTTGCGGCGCTCAATGCGAAGATCGACAAGCTGAGCTGACCCTTCTTTCATTGCCGTCGCTGCGCAGGACCATGGATATGGATGGTTCGCTCTTTTCCCGCCCGGCTATCTCATGCTCGACTTGGGCGTCTGTCTTGCTTATGGGCGGGGTTCCTACCCCGCCTATTTGCAGACCGGAGACACAGTGAAACACGCGCTCGCCACCACCCGTGAACAGGATTTCGCCGCCTGGTATCAGGAAGTGATCGCGGAAGCCGACATGGCCGAGGAATCGGGTGTGCGCGGGTGTATGGTCATCCGTCCCTGGGGCTATGGCATCTGGGAACGCATCCAGAAGCTGATGGATGCGCGCATCAAGGCGGCGGGCGTCGAAAATTGTTATTTCCCGTTGTTCATCCCGCTCTCTTTCTTCGCGGAAGAGGCCGATCATGTCGACGGTTTCGCCAAGGAAATGGCGGTCGTTACCCATCATCGGCTGAAGGCCATTGACGGCACGCTTCAGCCCGACCCCGACAGCAAGCTCGAGGAGCCGCTGGTCGTCCGTCCGACTTCCGAAACGGTGATCGGCAAGGCGATGAGCCGCTGGGTGCAGAGCTGGCGTGATCTGCCGCTGCTCACCAACCAGTGGGCCAATGTCGTGCGCTGGGAAATGCGGACCCGCATGTTCCTGCGCACCAGCGAATTTCTCTGGCAGGAAGGGCACACCGCCCATGCGACCCGCGACGACGCGATGGCGGAAACGCTGCGCGCGCTCGAAATGTATCGCAGCTTCGCCGAGGATGTGCTGGCGATGCCGGTGGTGGCGGGTGAAAAGCCGGAAAATGAGCGTTTCCCCGGCGCGGTCGCGACCTACAGCATCGAGGCGATGATGCAGGACGGCAAGGCGTTGCAGGCGGGCACCTCGCATTATCTCGGCACCGGTTTCGCCGAAGCGGCGGGGATCCGGTATCAGGATCAGGAAGGCACGCAGCAGCTTTGCCATACGACGAGCTGGGGCGTGTCCACCCGTATGATCGGCGGGGTCATCATGGTGCATGGCGATGATGACGGGCTGCGTTGCCCGCCGCAGATCGCGCCGCATCAGGTCATCATCGTGCCGATGTTGCGCGACAAGCCGGAGGACGCCGAAGTTCTCGCCTATTGCGAGGAACTGGCGCGGGATCTGGGTGCGGTCGATATATTCCGTGAGCCTTTGCGCGTGTTGTTCGACAAGAAGCCGATCAAGGCCGCAACCAAGCGCTGGGGCTGGGTGAAGAAGGGCGCGCCGATCATCGTCGAGGTGGGCGGGCGCGATGTCGCGGGCGGCAACGTCTCCGTGCTGCGGCGCGACGGCCTGTATGACGATAATGGCAAGCTGGCGAGCGCGATCATGCCGCGCGGCGATTTCGTCGCTTCGGTCGGGGTGATGCTGGGTGAAATTCAGACCCGGCTTCATGCAGAAGCGCGGGAACGGCTGCTCGCCAATATTCGCCGCGATGTCACCGAAATCGGCGCGCTGGCGGGGGCTTTCGAAGGCGAGAAGCCCGGCTGGGTCGAGGTGCAATGGGCACGTCCGACCGGCGATGCGCTCGACAAGGTGGTCGAGTGGCTCAAGGCGCATAAGCTGACGCTGCGCAATGCGCCAATGGATGCCGAGCCGGTGGATGGTGTCTGTATCTTTACCGGAGAAGCGGCGGTCGAACGCGTACTCGTGGGGCGTAGCTATTGACGCGCTGCTGACCCCCGCGCTCTCCCTTCTGCTTGCCACGGGGATCGGCCTGCTGATCGGGCTGGAACGGGGCTGGCGATACAGGGATGAGCATGCGGGCGGCCGGATTGCCGGAATCCGCACCTTCTCCCTGTTGGGGCTGGGGGGGGCTCTGTGCGGGGTGGTGGCAAAGGCCTTGTCACCATGGTTCGGGGTTGTCGGCCTGGCGGCGTTATCCATCACCATCATTCTTGCTCATCGCGCCCGGCTGGCGGAGCCGGATGAAGATGTGTCGGCCACCAATGCAGTGGTTAGTATTCTCACGGTGTTGCTCGGGCTGCTTGCCGCCATCGGCTTCGGGAAAGAGGCGCTGATCGCGGGCGGGGCTACGGCGTTGATCCTGTCGATGCGTGAGGAACTGCATCAGTGGTTGCGGACGCTGAGCGCGCAGGACATCAAGGCCGTTGCCCAATATGGCGCGATCACGCTGGTCGTTCTGCCGCTGCTGCCCGATCGGGCAATGGGGCCTTATGAAGCATTGAACCCGCGCATGCTCTGGCTGGTGGTGGTGTTCGTAACCGGTCTGTCCTTTGCCGGTTACTGGGCGTCCAAGCGTTTTGGTCAGGCACGGGGCACGATTGTCGCTTCTGCGATCGGTGCGACCTATAGTTCGACTGCGGTAACGCTTGATCTCTCCCGGCATCTTCGTTCGGGTTCGGGCGGGCGGGCAACACTCAATGCCGGTATCGCCGCGGCGACGGCCTTGATGCCGCTGCGGACACTGGTGCTGTGCGCGGTGGTGGCCCCCTCGGCGCTTGGCGCATTTGCCTTACGGATCGGCCCGGCGGTGCTGGTGGCTGGGCTCTATGCTCTGGTCGCGGCGGTTCGTGCGAGCCGGGATGAGGAAGCCGAAGGGCTTAAGGTCGCCCGGAATCCGTTCGATTTCTGGCCTGCGGTTGGTTTTGCGGTGCTGGTCGCGGTCATTATCGTCGCGTCGCACTGGATTATCGACCGGTTCGGCGATTGGGGGGCGACTTTCGTTATCGGCTTTACCGGCCTTTATGATGTCGATGCCGCGATCATTGCAGCGGCCAATCTCCCCCATGAAAGCTATGGGCCGGATAAGCTCGGTTTCATATTGGCTCTGCCGGTTCTGGCGAACAATATGGTGAAGCTAGTCCTGGTGCTGACGCTGGCGGGGTTGCGCGCCGGGCTGACCGCCGCGATACCGTTGGTGCTGGTGATATTATGCCTGCTGGGCGGATTGATCTTCGGGGGGTGAGCAAGTTTCCGCTTTTGCTGGCATATCGTGGCCGAACGCGGTAGCGCAGGGTCATGGCCAGACGACCGCTTCCCGGGATGCCCAACAGGGCGCAAATCATGGAATATATCGAATCCAGCGATCAGCCCGCGGGGAAGCGCGAAATCGCCAAGGCTTTCGGTCTGCATGGGCAGGAGAAGATCCTGCTGAAAGCTTTGCTGAAAGATATGGCCGATGAGGGGCTGATCGATATCGGTCCCGGCCGGGCTTTCCACAAAATGGGTGGAGTGCCGCGCGTCACCGTGTTGCGCATCGTTGAGGTGGACGGGGATCAGCCGGTGGCGGTGCCGGAGCGCTGGGAAGCCGAAGGCCTGCCACCGCCGAAATTGCGGGTGATCGAGCGCGGGCGCAGGGCCGGGGCGCTCGGCATTGGCGATCGTATTCTGGCCCGGACCGAGGATGCCGGCAGGGGCCTTGTCGCCCATCCGATGAAGAAGCTCTCGAAAAGCGAGGAGCAGCTTCTCGGTGTCGTTGAGAAGGGCGATAATGACCGTTTCTGGCTGCGCCCGGTCGATAAGCGCATTCGCAAGAGCACGCTGATCGCCGATATCGGTGAAGCAAAACCGGGCGATCTGGTGCTGTGCGAGGTCGCCGGACGGCCGCCGCGCATGACCGCGCGCGTGGCGATGATATTGGGCGATCCGTTCGCTCCGCGATCCTTCAGCATGATCGCGATCCATAAATATGGCATTCCCTGCGTTTTCTCCGAAACAGTGGAGCAGGAAGCGGAAAGTGTTTCCACCTTGCCCCTGCACGGGGAGAAGCGGGAAGATCTGCGCCACCTGCCGATCGTTGCGATCGATCCGGTGGATGCGCGTGATTTTGACGATGCGGTCTGGGCCACGCCGGATGACGATCCCGCTAATGCCGGTGGGTATAAGGCGATCGTCGCCATTGCCGACGTGTCCTATTATGTCCGTCCCGGTTCAGCCCTCGATCGCGAGGCGCGGAAGCGGGGGAACAGCGTCTATTTTCCCGATCTCGTCGTACCGATGTTGCCGCATGCGCTTTCGTCGGACAAATGCTCGTTGCGGGCGGGGGAAGATCGGGCGGCTATGGCCTGCCATATGGTGTTCGATGCCAGAGGCAAGATGATCGCTTCCCGCTTCACCCGCGCGCTGATCCGCGTGGCGGCCAACATACCCTATGAGGAAGCGCAGGCGGCGATCGATGCGACCGAGGGCGGCGCGCCAACCCCCAGCGACCTGCCGCATGAAAGCTTCGCCGATAAGGAGATGGCGCGTCGCGACAGGCTGCGTGGCGAGGATGGCAGCGATCTTGTCGAGGCGGCGCTGAAGCCCCTCTGGGCCTGTTGGCGGATATTGGCGAAGGCGCGGGACAAGCGCGGTCCGCTCGAGCTCGACCTGCCGGAACGGCGGGTGGTGCTGGATGAGGCCGGGCGGATCGTCAGCGTTGCCGTGCGCGAACGGCTGGATGCGCACCGGCTGATCGAGGATTATATGATCGCGGCCAATGTCGCGGCGGCCAAGGCGCTGGAAAGCCGCAAGGCGCCGGTCATGTATCGCGTCCATGAACCGCCGAGCCGGGAAAAGCTGGTTGCGCTGAAGGACTATCTCTCCACCTATGACATTCCGCTGGCAATGGGGCAGGTGGTGACGCCCGCGCTATTCAACCGGCTGATCGATCGGCTGGACGGGCATGAGGCGCGGCCGGTCATCATGGAACAGATTTTGCGCAGCCAGACCCAGGCCTATTATGCGCCGCAAAATGCGGGGCATTTCGGGCTTGCGCTGGGCAGCTATGCCCATTTCACCTCGCCGATCCGCCGTTATGCGGACCTGCTGGTGCATCGCTCGCTGGTCGGTGGTTTCGATCTCGAAATGCCGGCGCCGCCCGTGAAAACCGGGCTTCCCGCCGCGACCAGCCTTAGCCAGGAAGATTATAAGAATCTCGGCCGGGCAGGCGAACTCATCAGCCAGCTCGAACGCCGGGCGATGGAAGCGGAGCGTGAGACAGTCGACCGTTATGTCGCCGCCTATCTGGCCGAGCATGTCGGCCAGATCATGACCACGCGGATCAGCAGTGTGCAGAGCTTCGGCTTCTTCGCAACGGTCGAAGGGCTGGGCGGAGATGGGCTGGTGCCGGTTTCGACATTAGGGGCAGAGCGGTTCCATTATGACGAAACCCATCATGCGCTGGTGGGGGAGCAGAGCGGCGACCGTTATGTGCAGGGGCAGATCATCGAACTGCGGCTGGCCGAGGCCGATCCGGTACTGGGAACATTACGGTTCGAGCTGCCCGAAGGAGCCTATGGCGGCGGTGGAGCAGGTGGGAAATCGGGCATCAAAGTACCGCGCCCAATCAAACGGCGCGGCCGCCCCGCCAATATCCGCCATACCGGCAATCCGCGGGGCAAGGTGAAACGACGCTGATCGCACGACATGGTGAACGCCGGGCATTGGAGCAGGGGCGGGTAGCCCGGCCGATCAAAAGCCTGTCGGAGGCATTGCCAGTTGTCAGGCACAAGAATCTTCCTATATCAGGCAAGTGGGTGGTGGTTGTGCCTGCTACCCGATCAACGGAGACTGGATGTTAGAGCTTGTACGATAAGGTTCTCTGAGTTTCAGGGAACCGCGTGAATTTAAAGTCGCCGGATATGAAATGTCCGGGTGTTTTTTCACGTCCATCATACGAGACTATCATGAATATTTCACGAAATGAACAACGTGCGCTGCACGTGCTGGCTCTTGGTGGCCATATTCTGCACGAGCGTGGCGATGGCCCTAAAATCACGTCGGTGCGATGCGTAACGCGGGACGGGATGGTCCTTGCTGATTTCGACCTGACCATCTTCAGCCAATTGCGGCGGAAGCGTTTGATCGAATCCCGTTCGGGCGGTCCCTATCGGATCTCGAAACGGGGGCTTGGCTCCGTTCGCGCGCAACTTGATAACAGGGGGGGTGTGACATGTTGATCCGTAGTGAAATTGCGAGCGATATTCCGGTCATTGGCAGAGTTGTCACCGAAGCCCTCCGGATGCTGCCACAATCGACCGGAACCGAGGCGGCTATCGTTGAACGACTGCGTGCCGAGGATGGGCTTATGCTCTCGCTTATCGCCGAGGAGGAGGGGGAGGTGCTTGGCTATCTTGCTGCCTCTGAGGCATCGATCGGTGGTGAGGGCGGCTGGGGACTGATCGGTCCGTTGGCTGTCCTGCCCTCACGGCATGGTGAGGGTATCGGGTCGGTGTTGATGATGGAGGCCCTTCGCCGGTTGCAGAGCCCTTGCCGGGGAGCGGTTCTGGTCGGCGACCCGGCTTATTATGGCCGGTTCGGCTTCCGGGCCTTTCCCGGCCTGGGCGTATCGGGTTGTCCTCCCGAAGCGGTTCAGGCTTTGCCCTTCGACGAGAGCAGGCCGGATGGGGAGGTGATCCATCATCCGGCATTTGGTCTGAACCAGAAGCAATGAAGAAAGGCTGGGCCGTGCTTCGTTGAGAGGTGCGGTCCGGCTGTTTTTCACATCCTTCACCCGTTTCAGCTTAGCCGCTCAATCTCTTCTTTGCTGAGGCCGCCGGGCACGATCATGATCGGGCAGGGCATCTTGCCGGATTCGGTGGTGGCGAAGTGGGCGATAAGCGGGCCGGGTGCGCCGCTTTCCGCTGCGCCGAGCACGAGGGCGGCGATACTGTCGTCTTCATCGAGGATGGAACGGACGACGGGGATAGGTTCGCCGCTTTTTACCGTGATGATCGGACGAATACCCGATTCCTGCATCAGGGTGCCGGCAAGTCCCATGACGAGCGCCTCTGCTCGTTGGCGGGCTTCTTCTTCCATTGTTGCCTGAACGCCACCCCACTGGACGAATTCCGGACGCGGAATGAGGGCGACGATGCGGACGCTGCCACCCGTCTTCGCGGCGCGGCGCGCGGCGAAGAAGAGCGCCTTCTCTGCCTCCGGACTTTCGTCCATTATAACCATATAGGTTCTCATTTTGCAGGCTCTCCGGATAAAATGTGCCAATATTGTGTTTTTTTGCCCAATTTCGGCTCTTCAGACTTGACCCGGTGGCTGAATAGGACAAACATCGCGCCACTTTAAACCGCTATAAAGAAGGGCGCCAGACCCCATGGCTATTGAAATAAAGATGCCGGCGCTGTCGCCGACGATGGAAGAGGGCACTTTGGCGAAATGGCTCGTGAAACCGGGCGATGTCGTCAAATCCGGCGATTTGCTGGCCGAAATCGAAACCGACAAGGCGACGATGGAATTTGAGGCCGTCGATGAAGGAACGATCGCCGAAATCCTTATCCCCGAAGGAAGTGAAGGTGTGAAGGTCGGCACGGTCATCTGTATGCTGGCCGGGGAAGGGGAAGATCCTGCTTCCGTCAAGGTGTCGCCCGTTGCCGCTCCGGCTCCGTCTGCAGCTCCGGTCGAGGCCAAGCCGCAACCTGCCGCCGCACCGGCTCCCGCTGTTTCCGCACCCGTGGCCGCGCCTGCCGCCATTGCCGGTGACCGGGTCAAGGCGACGCCGATTGCGCGTCGTATCGCCGCGGTAAAGGGTATCGATCTTGCGACCATCAAGGGCACCGGCCCGAATGGCCGTATCGTCAAGGCCGATGTCGAGGGAAGCCCGGCGTCCGCGCCTGCGCCCGTCGCGGTCGCTCCGGCTGCTGCCGCTCCTGCGCCTGCGCCCGTTGTCGCACAGGATTTCGGTATTCCGCACGAAGCGATCAAGCTCAGCAATATGCGCAAGACCATTGCGCGTCGCCTGAGCGAGAGCAAGCAGCAGATCCCGCATATCTACCTGACCGTGGATATCCGGCTCGACAATCTGCTCAAGCTGCGTGGCGAACTCAATGCCGGGCTGAGGGGGCGTGGCGTGAAGCTCAGTGTCAATGATCTGCTGATCAAGGCACTGGCCGTGTCGTTGATGCAGGTGCCGGAATGTAATGTGCAGTTTGCCGGTGATCAGCTTCTGAAGTTCAGCCGCGCCGATATTTCGGTCGCGGTGTCGATCCCGTCCGGCCTCATCACGCCGATCATAACGAACGCCAATAACAAGGGCGTTGCGGGGATCTCGGCCGAGATGAAGGATCTGGCTGGGCGGGCCAAGGACGGCAAGCTGAAGCCCGAGGAATATCAGGGCGGCACGGCGTCGCTTTCCAACATGGGTATGTTCGGCATCAAGCAGTTCGAGGCGGTCATCAACCCGCCGCAGGGCATGATCATGGCGATCGGCGCGGGAGAGAAGCGTCCGTTCGTGATCGACGATGCGTTGCAGATCGCGACCGTCATGTCCGCCACCGGCAGCTTCGACCATCGTGCGATCGACGGGGCCGATGGCGCAAAGCTGATGGCGGCGTTCAAGGAACTGATCGAAAATCCGCTGGCGATGCTTGCCTGATGGCCGAGCTGGATGAAACGCCGCCGGTCGACATGCCGTCCGTTCGCGTGATTGCGATGCCTGCCGATACCAATCCCTATGGGGATATTTTCGGCGGGTGGCTGATGAGCCATATGGATTCGGCCGCGGGTTCGGTTGCGGCCCGCTATTCGGGCGGGCGCGCAGTCACCATCGCGGTCGAGGGCATGGCTTTTCTGCGCCCGGTCGTCGTCGGCGATGAGGTGTCGGTTTACGCGAAGCTTCAGTCTGTTGGGCGCACATCAATGAAAATCGCAGTAGAGGCGTGGCGCAGGACCCGTCATGATGACCGTTCCTATCGCGTGACGAAGGCGGTTTTCACTTTCGTGGCGATTGGAGAGGATCGGCATCCGCGTTCGGTGCCGCCGCTTGCCGTTCCGGCATAATATTGAGCAGCGCGATGCTGCAGGATGAAAAGCGAGTTTGAACATGGCAGACATATATGACGTCATCGTTCTGGGGTCGGGGCCGGGGGGCTATGTTGCCGCCATCCGCGCCGCCCAGCTGGGACTGAAAACGGCGATTGTTGAACGGGAAAATCTGGGCGGTATCTGCCTCAACTGGGGCTGTATTCCGACCAAGGCCTTGCTGCGCTCGGCCGAGATTTTCCACTATATGAACCATGCGAAGGATTATGGCCTCGCCGCCGAGAAGATCAGTGCCGATCTAGATGCGGTGGTGAAGCGTTCCCGCGGGGTCGCCAAGCAGCTTAATCAGGGCGTGACGCACCTGATGAAGAAGAACAAGATCACCGTCCATATGGGCGAAGGCAAGCTGGCCGGGAGGGGGCGTCTTGTCGTCACCAAGGATGGTAAGAGCGAAGAACTGGCGGCCAAGCACATCATCGTTGCGACCGGCGCGCGGGCGCGGGACCTGCCTTTCGCCCCTGCGGATGGAAAGCGCATCTGGACTTATCGCCATGCGATGACCCCGTCCGAAATGCCGACCAAGCTGCTGGTGATCGGATCGGGGGCGATCGGTATTGAATTTGCCAGCTTCTACAATGACATGGGCGTAGATGTGACGGTCGTCGAGATGATGGATCGTGTCGTTCCGGTTGAGGATGCCGATGTCTCAGCCTTCCTCGAAAAGGCGCTGACCAAGCAGGGCATGACGATCATGACCGGCGCGGGCGTCGAAAGCCTGAAGGCGACCGACAAGGGTGTTTCTGCCAGCATCAAGGGCAAGGACGGCAAGGTGGTGAATGGCGAATTCAGTCATTGCATCGTCGCCATCGGTATTGTGCCCAATAATGAGAATATCGGGCTGGAAACACTCGGTATCGAGCTGGTCAAGGGCCATATCAAGACCGATGGCCTGTGCCGCACCAATGTCGATGGGATCTGGGCGATCGGTGACATCACAGCGCCGCCATGGCTTGCGCACAAAGCGAGCCATGAGGGCGTGATCGCTGCCGAAGCGATTGCCCAGGCGCTCGGCAATAAGGATGTTCATCCGCATGCGATGGATGTGCGGAACATTCCGGGCTGCACTTATTGCCACCCGCAGATCGCAAGCGTCGGTTTGACCGAGGCGAAGGCGAAAGAAGCGGGGCATAGCGTGAAAGTGGGTACTTTCCCGTTCATCGGCAATGGTAAGGCAATTGCGCTGGGTGAGGCGGAAGGCTTCGTCAAGACGGTGTTCGACGCGAAAACCGGCGAATTGCTGGGCGCGCATATGGTCGGGGCCGAAGTGACGGAGATGATACAGGGCTTTGTTGTCGGCAAAACGCTGGAGACGACCGAGGTCGAACTGATGAACACGGTTTTCCCGCATCCGACCATTTCGGAATCGATGCATGAAAGCGTTCTCGCCGCCTATGGGCGGGCGCTTCATATCTAAAGCGGTTTCGAGTGAGACGGGCCGTTGTGCGGCCCGGAAATTGCGGCGAGGAACAGGCCGAATAGGGCTCAGATCTTGCGCTTTTGGAAGGCGCTTCGACGTCTGAGAATTTTGAATTGTAAAAAGCCTGTCCCGAATGATCGGGGCCGGCTTTTTCACGTCATGATATCGGTGACATTGGTGAGGGTGTGTAACGGCCAAGAAAAAAGGGGCAGGAAACCTTGTCGGTTTCCCACCCCTTCTTCGAACTTTACGCTCTTCGCGAGATTACATCGCGTTGGCGGTGTTCTCGACGACGTTCGAAGCGTTTTCGACGACGTTCGAAGCGTTCTCGACGACTTCGGCAGCGTTATCGACGACGTTTTCGACGACGGCAGCGTTGTTGGCTTCTTCAGCAGGCTTTTCACCGCAAGCGGCGAGAGCCAGCAGGCCAGCCGAAGCGAAAACAACAGCGATCTTCTTCATCTTGTTAGGCTCCCAATAGCATGTCTCACGCATCAAACTCTTTATAAAGTTCCGTACGCGCGAGCGCTTCGAAATAACGGTTCAATTCAACAAATCAACATATTTTTGGCACCGCGGGCCGATGCGAGTCGGTCAGGGGTGACTTGTCTACTACATCAGTTTTATATAGACGCAAGTGGGTTTGCGTCCGACCGATCAAGTCATTTGCCATCGGCGGCCTGCTGCGGTAACGGGACGCTCAACTGTACAGAGTGAATTTCCGGCGGAGTTTTCCATATAATGAGCGGTGCGCAATACGCTTTCGTGATGAAGGGCATGACCAAGTCCTTTCCCGGCGCCCAGAAACCGGTGCTGAACAACATCAACCTGCAATTTTATTTCGGTGCGAAAATCGGCATCGTCGGCCCCAACGGCGCCGGTAAATCGACCCTGATGAAGATCATGGCCGGTATCGATACCGATTTTTCGGGCGAGGCCTGGGCGGGCGAGAATATCACCGTCGGCTATCTGCAGCAGGAACCGGAACTGGATCCGACCAAGACGGTGCTGGAAAATGTGAAGGACGGCGCTCGGGATATCGCGGACAAGCTTGATCGCTTCAACGAGATCAGCATGCTGATGGCCGATCCGCCGGAGGATGTCGATTTCGATGCGTTGATGACCGAGATGGGCGAGCTGCAGGAGCAGATCGACGCGGTGGATGGCTGGACGCTCGACAATCAGCTCGAAATCGCAATGGAGGCGCTGCGCTGCCCGCCGTCCGACTGGCCGGTGGACAAGCTGTCGGGTGGTGAAAAGCGTCGTATCGCGCTGACCCGCCTGCTGATCCAGAAGCCGTCGATCCTGCTGCTCGACGAACCGACCAACCACCTCGATGCCGAAAGCGTGGAATGGCTGGAAAATCATCTGAAGGACTATCCCGGTGCGGTCCTGATGATTACCCACGACCGTTACTTTCTCGATAATGTGGTCGGCTGGATCCTCGAACTCGATCGGGGCAAATATTTCCCTTATGAGGGCAATTATTCCACCTATCTGGAAAAGAAGGCCAAGCGTCTCGAGCAGGAAGAGCGCGAGGAATCCGGCCGCCAGAAGGCGATCAAGGAAGAGCTGGAATGGATCAGGCAGGGGCCCAAGGGGCGCCAGACCAAGTCCAAAGCGCGTATCGCCAAGTTCGATCAGCTGGTCGCGGCACAGGAAAATCGCACGCCGGGCAAGGCGCAGATCGTCATTCAGGTGCCCGAACGTCTGGGCGGCAAGGTGATCGAAGCGAAGAACATCAGCAAGGCCTTCGGCGACAAGCTACTGTTCGAAAATCTCTCTTTCACGCTGCCGCCGGGCGGTATCGTCGGCGTGATTGGCCCCAATGGTGCCGGTAAATCGACACTGTTCAAGATCATCACCGGGCAGGAAAAGCCGGATTCGGGCACGATTGAGATCGGTTCGACCGTGCGGCTCGGCTATGTCGATCAGAGCCGTGACCATCTCGACCCTTCGAAGAACGTCTGGGAAGAGATTTCCGACGGGCTCGATTATATGAAGGTCAATGGCTTCGACACATCGACCCGCGCTTATGTCGGTGCGTTCAATTTCAAGGGGCAGGACCAGCAGAAAAATGTCGGCAAGCTCTCGGGCGGTGAGCGCAATCGCGTTCACATGGCCAAGATGCTGAAGCAGGGCGGCAATGTGCTGCTGCTCGACGAACCGACCAACGACCTCGACGTCGAAACGCTGGGTGCGCTGGAAGAGGCGATCGAGAATTTCGCTGGTTGCGCCGTGGTTATCAGCCACGACCGCTTCTTCCTCGACCGTCTGGCGACCCATATCCTTGCCTTTGAAGGCAACAGCCATGTCGAATGGTTCGAAGGTAATTTCGAGGCCTATGAGGAAGATAAACGCCGTCGCCTGGGCGATGCCGCCGATCGCCCGACCAGTCTCGCTTACAAGAAACTGACACGGTGACAACCAGCAGGGCCGAGTATCTCGCTAAAGGGGTGCTCGGCCTTGAAAGTCAGCCGCTTTCGAATATTCATTCGTGGCGGTTATGTTATGATTATTTTGCCCAGCCGGACGATGCATTCGATCATGATGAAGGCGCGTTGCGGCTGAGGTTTTTCCTTGCCAGCTGGGGGATGTTTCGCCCGTCGTCGAAGCTCCGCGATTTCAGCTATTTTGCGCTATCGGATGTAGTGGCCTTATTAAGGTTGCCTTCCCATACCCATTTGCGCGGGCTTGCTCTGTGCGATGCCATCCGAAAAGCGAAAGAGGTGCTTGCCCTGGCGGATGAAATCACCAATGCACTCGCTGATAAGTCTCTGGTCGATCAGACCGGGAAAATATCGAAGATCACCGTTACCGATACGCTGAGATCTAAGATTGCCCTGGGTGCAATGGGGTGTCTTCCGGCCTATGATCGCTTTTTTATCGCCGGTGCGAGAAAAAGGGGGTGGAATTGTCATTTCGATCCGCACGGTATGGCAGAATTATTCCGGTCTGCCCTGTCTGACAGAGAGTTTCGTGGTTTTTGTGCAAAGCTACGGGAGGATGAGCGTTGTCGAAGCCTTCCGGATATGCGTTTGCTCGACGCTTATCTCAATCATCTTGGTCGGTTTGAGAACGGAAGCCGCGGGACTATCTGACGCTATATCGTGATGTGCTGTTTGAAACCCGCATGGTTTTCGACCGGCAGTCCGTGAATATCAATGCCTTCCACCCGTGCGGCAGGCGGGTCATCCAACGCGGCTATCAGAAACCGCTCAATCGCGTCGGCATGGCCTTCGACCACAGTCCCGACATCCCCATTTGCCCGATTGCGGACCCAGCCAGACAGACCCAGTTCACTTGCGGTTTTTGGCCGTCCAGGCGCGATAATATACGCCTTGCACCCTTCCCCTGATGATGAGAGGCGGCGCGCCAGAAGCATTATAATCTGAATAGCGGCATAAGAACCGTTCCCGATTATCGTATTTCAGCTAAGCCGGGTCGCATGGGTGGGGGCAGGTCACCGTGGGTCAGGTGCGAAGGCTGAATGCTCTCTTGAGGCGTTGTACCACCCGTTCGTTAAAACTCGGGCGCTGATCGCCCGTGCCGGGGCGCGCCTTGAAGACCGTTGTATGGGGCAGCGCCTTGAGGCTTGGCGAGACGGTGTAATAATAGAGCGCAATGGAACGGCGAAACCGTGTTTCAGGACAGGTCAGCGGCTCGGGATGTCCATGATAGCTGGATGAGTCGGTATTGAATATCACGGCTCGCGCCATGACTGGCAGAACCGATTTCTGGCAGGCCTGCATGCCCGAATCCCATAATTCCAGAGCGCCGCCAAATTCCTCTTCCCAGTCATCGTTCAGAAACAGGATGAGATTGATGCGGCGGAGCAATTTGGTGTGCGGGTGAATGTTGAAATCCGCATGAATGCTCAGATGGCCGCCGTGCGCCGTTTCATGCAGCCCTCCACCCAGAAAATAAGGGTCGTTGGTCAACCCTTTGATGCCCGTCATTTTGGACAGGAATATCATGAAATTGGATGAATTTAAAACATTCAGGAGATCCTGAATATAGGCGCTTTTGATCTGCGATAAGGAATAGCCGGTTTTGAGCTGAGAGAATTTGTCAGAGAAACGGCTTTTCTCCCGCTCAGGAAATTGCTCAATCACTTGTCGAAGAATGTCCGGATCGATGAAATTATCGATCACGATATGCGGGAAAGGGCTATTGTTTATATATTGATCGCGAAGGGAATTGCCCAGTTGCTGGCACTGGTCTTTATGAAATTCGAAGAAACCATTTTCCCTGTTTAGAGCAAGGAAGGATTTCTGGTCTATGACATCATCGCTCATCTTGTATTCCTAGATTTATCGGAATATTGAAAGCGGAATTTTTAACTTTAAAAATAGATCAAAATCCGGTCATTGTAAAGTGACCGATTCCTTATCATTATTTGCTGTTTTTCTTTTGTATCGTGACAGGACTCTTTTTCAAGTCAGTATCACTGATCCGCTAATATAGGCTGTTCGATTATGGGAATCGCTTGCTGGGTAGCGGTTCTAATTTCAAGGGATGCTCCATAGAGCAGAAAATCAGGGCGCCCATAAGGGAGGGCGCCATAGTATAGATTTTGCGGGGAGGGAGGGGGCTATTTCCGGGGCCGTCGAGCGCTCATAGCCCTTCGGGTAAGTCTTATGATTGGAGGTGAGAAATCCCATGCCTCACATAATCGGCGAGAACCCGCGAGTAGAGCTGATGTTCGGCGATCAAAACCCGCGCGGCGAGAGCGTCGGCAGTGTCATCGGGCAGTATCGCGACTTTGGTTTGTCCCAATACGGGGCCGTCATCCAGCTCTGCCGTCACGATATGGACGGAACAGCCGCCATGGCTGTCCCCGGCCTCGATCGCTCGTTCATGGGTGTGCAGGCCCTTATATTTGGGCAGCAGGGATGGGTGGATATTGAGCATCCGTCCTTCCCATTTTGCAACGAATTCTGGTGAGAGCAGGCGCATATAACCTGCAAGCGCGATATAATCGGCCCCGGCCTTGCGCACTTCCGTATCGATGATGGCATCGAACTCCGCGCGCTTCATACCTTTGTGGGAAAGGCCGAAGGTAGCAATGCCTTCCGCCCGCGCCAGGCTTAGTCCCGGCGCGTCTGGATCGTTGGCGGCCACCAGCACGATCTCATAAGGGCAGCTTTCGGCTTTGGCGGCGTAAAGCAGTGCGGCCATGTTCGAACCGCGGCCGGAAATGAGGACCGCGACCCTGGCCTTTTCCATTGCCTTTTCAGGCATCGTGGCTGGCTTCCCATGCCGCGCGTGCGCTCCATGTCTCGGCGGGCCCGTGCACCGTGCACCCCTTGCTGCCCGGCTCGATCCGGCCGATCCGGTGGACGGTCTCGCCCTGCGCTTCCAGGTCGGTGGTAACGCGCGCGGCGTTTTCCTCGGCGACGACCAGTACCATGCCGACGCCGCAGTTGAAGGTGCGGGCCATTTCTGCAGGCTCGATATTGCCCTGCGCCTGAAGGAAGGCCATCAGCCGCGGTTGATCCCAGCTATCGGCATCGACCACGGCCCGGCAGCCTTCGGGAAGTATGCGCGGGATATTTTCAAGCAGTCCGCCGCCGGTGATATGGGCAAGCGCATGAATGTCGCCCTTGCGGATGGAGGGCAGCAACTGCTTCACATAGATACGGGTCGGCGCCATCAGCGCATCGATCAGCAGAACGTCCTGATCGAACAGGGCGGGGCGTTCCAGCTTCCATCCCTTGTCGGCAGCAAGACGACGCACCAGCGAATAGCCATTGGAATGCACGCCGGAGGAAGCGAGGCCGAGCAGTATGTCGCCAGCCTTTACCTTTGTCCCGGTGAGGGCTTCGTCGCGTTCCACCGCGCCGACGCAGAAACCGGCAAGATCATAATCGCCGTCCGCATACATGCCCGGCATTTCGGCGGTTTCGCCGCCGATCAGTGCGCATCCGGCGAGTTTGCAGCCCTCGGCAATGCCGGCGATCACGCGTTCGGCAACGCCGTTCTCCAGCTTTCCGGTCGCAAAATAATCGAGGAAGAAAAGCGGTTCCGCACCCTGCACGATCAGGTCGTTGGCGCACATGGCGACGAGGTCGATGCCGACCGTATCATGCCTGCCGCTGTCGATCGCCAGCTTCAGCTTGGTGCCCACACCGTCATTGGCCGCGACCAGCAGCGGATCGCGGAAACCGGCCGCCTTCAGGTCGAAAAAGCCGCCAAAGCCGCCCAGATCGGCATCGGCGCCGGGGCGGCGGGTGGCCTTGGCCAGCGGCGCGATAGCGCGGACCAGTGCATTGCCCGCGGCAATATTTACCCCGGCCTGCGCATAGCTATAGGATTGCGGGGGATTTGCGGAGGAGTCGTTATCGGTGCTGCTCATGGGATTGCGCCTATCGCATTTGTCGATTTTATCAAGCCGGGCGCTGCAATCATCGCTGGCCCCGGTCGTGAAATATCGGTGTGAAGGACAATTGACCGCTTGGATTTCGGGCCGTTTCCGGTCAAAAGAGCGCCCGTGACTGTGATTGCCCGTTCCTCTTTTTCCCGACGCCTGCCTTTCAGAGGCCGGTTTCTGGCCGTTCCGGCGGCGATCGCGCTTGGGCTTGGCGCCGCGACTCTGGTCGCGCAGATGGAGGGAGAGCGGGGGGTTCCGCCTATCGCCAGCAGCGGGGATTTTGAGGTTGGTGGCATAAAGGTCGATGTTTACGCGGCCAATGCCGATGCAGCGCGCACCGCCGGGTGGCGGCAGGCGCAGCGGCTCGCCTGGCGCAAGCTGTGGACCAATACCAATGGCGGCGGTGGAGTCGGCCTGTCCGACGGGCAGCTCGACCAGATTGTTTCCGGTATCGAGGTCGAATCCGAGGAAATCGGCCCCAACCGCTATATCGCGACGCTGCGGGTATTGTTCGATCGCGCCCGGGCGGGGCAGATATTGGGCGTGCGCAGCACCGCCATGCGTTCACCGCCGCTGCTGGTCATCCCTGTCCTGCGGGAGGGCGGCAGTTCGACCGTGTTCGAGCGCGTCAACGAATGGCAGAAGGCGTGGGCGCGTTATCGTACCGGGGACAGCGCGATCGATTATGTGCGGACCAGCGGTTCCGGGCCGGATGCGCTGCTGCTCAATGCCGGGCAGACCGGGCGACGCGGGCGCAACTGGTGGCGCAATATTCTGGATCAATATGGCGCGGCCGATGTGGTCATACCGATCGCCCGGTTGGAACGGCAATGGCCCGGCGGCCCGGTAAAGGGATTTTTCGCGGCGCGGTACGGACCGGATAATGATCTGCTCGGCAGTTTTACGCTCAGCGCGGCCAATGAGGCGGGCGTGCCCAGGATGCTGGACGAGGCGATCGCGCGTCTCAACGGCATTTATACTCAGGCGCTGCTGGATGGTCGCTTGAGTCCTGATCCCTCGCTGGTGATCGAGGAACCGGTCGATGTCGGGGAACTTGACCTCGGCAATCTGGCGGACATTCCGCTGGAAGTCAGCGAGGGGGTGGGGGCGGCTCAGCAGGGCGTCGCCAGCCTGTCGATTCAGTTCGAAACGCCCGATGTCGCCTCAGTCAGCCAGGGGGAGGCGTTGTTGCGCTCGGTTCCGGGCGTGAAGTCGGCGGCGACAAGCAGTCTGGCGCTGGGCGGGGTTTCCGTGATGCAGGTCAGTTTCGATGGCTCGGTCGATGCCCTGAAAGCTGCGTTGCAGGCGCGAGGCCTGCAGGTCAGCGGATCGGGCAGCACCCTGCGCATCAGCCGGCGTGGCGCTTCCGCCGCTCCGGCAGGTAATCCGTGAGCCAGATCGGCCTGCCTTTCGATTGGGAAGGTCAGGCTCAGGCGGATAATTTCCTGATCGGCGAGGCAAATCACCTCGCATTGCGCCATGTCGAGCAGTGGAGAGACTGGCCGATCCCGATTTCCATCCTGTCCGGTCCGGCCCGTTCGGGTAAATCGACATTGGGACGTCATTTTATCGCCCTATCGGACGGAGAAGTGATCGACGATGCGGAACGGCAAGGGGACGAATATTTGTTCCACCAATGGAATATCGCGCGAGACAGCGGCCGGCCGTTGCTGCTGATCGCGCAAAACGCCCCGACGCAATGGAATGTGACCTTGCCGGATTTGCGGTCGCGTCTCGCCGCCGCGCCGCATATCCGTATCGCGGAACCGGACGATATGCTGGTGCGCCAGCTGATCGAGACCGGGCTTGCCCGCGCCGGATCGGCCTTTTCTCCCGATGTGCCGGAATGGCTCGCCCGCCGGATTGAACGCAGCTATGCGGCTGTCGCGGACCTGCTGGTGCGGCTCAACAGCCTGTCGCTGGCGGCGTCGCGCAAGATTTCGGTGCCGATGCTGAAAGAGGCACTGCAAATATCCGGTACCTCCCCTATAATCGCAACGGATTCCCTGCCCGAACAGGGGCAGGGATCGAACGGAGAAGAAGAGCGCTGATTATGTCCGAGGCCGATCCCATCCTGAATCTGGCCGAAACCGGCGAACGCTATTTTAATCGGGAATTGTCCTGGCTCGCCTTCAACCGGCGGGTGCTGGAAGAGGCAATGAATCCGGCCCACCCGTTGCTGGAGCGCCTTCGCTTCCTCTCGATCAGCGGCAATAATCTCGACGAATTTTTCATGGTTCGCGTCGCGGGCCTCAAGGGGCAGCAGCTCGACAATGTGGAGTTGCGCTCCGCCGATGGGCTGACCCCGGCGCAACAGCTTGCGGCGATCGGGCTGGAGGCCGACCGGCTGATGCGCGATCAGCAGGATGTCTGGCACAATCTGCATCATCAGTTGAAGGATACCGGGGTCGAGGTTATCGACGTCGAAGAGCTCAGCCCCGATGTCGAGGCGTGGCTGAAAAATCATTTCGTCACCCAGATCTTCCCGATATTGACGCCGCAGGCGCTTGATCCGGCGCATCCGTTCCCGTTCATCCCCAATCTCGGCCTGTCGATCCTGTTCGATCTGCGCCGCCGTTCGGACGGCGAGAATATGCGCGAACTGGTGATGATCCCGTCTTCCCTGCCGCGGTTTTTCCGCATTCCCGGTACTCCGGCGCGCTATATGACGCTGGAAAGCGCGATCCGGCGTTTCAGCGATCGGTTGTTTCCCGGCTTCGAGGTGCGCGAAAGCGGCGTTTTCCGTGTCATTCGCGATAGCGACATCGAAATTGAGGAAGAGGCGGAAGATCTCGTCCGCTATTTCCGCAGCGCGATCAAACGTCGCCGTCGCGGCCGTGTCATCCGGCTCGAAATAGAGGCCGGTATTCCCGATTCGGTCGAGGAGATGTTGCAGGATCTCCTCCATGGGCAGGATGCGCAGATTGCGGATATCAGCGGTTTCATCGGCATCGGCGACCTTTCCGCCGTTGTCGATGAGGACCGGCCCGACCTGAAGTTCGAACCGTTCGCGGCCCGCTTTCCCGAGCGTATCCGCGAATATGGCGGGGATTGTTTCGCGGCGATCCGTGCCAAGGACATCATCGTTCACCATCCCTATGAGAGTTTCGATGTCGTCATCGCTTTCCTGAAACAGGCGGCGGCGGACCCGGACGTGGTCGCGATCAAGCAGACGCTCTACCGCGCGGGCAAGCAGTCGGCGGTCATCCGCGCGCTGATCGACGCGGCGGAGGCGGGCAAGTCGGTAACGGCGGTGGTCGAGCTGAAGGCGCGTTTCGACGAGGAGCAGAATCTGCTCTGGGCCAGCGCGCTGGAACGGGCCGGGGTGCAGGTCGTCTATGGCTTCATCGACTGGAAGACGCATGCCAAGATTTCGATGGTGGTCCGGCGCGAGGGCGATGCCTTCCGCACCTATTGCCATTTCGGGACCGGCAATTACCATCCCATCACTGCGCGCATCTATACCGATCTGAGCTTTTTCACCGCCGATCCGCGTATCGGTCGAGATGCGGCCTCGGTGTTCAACTATATCACCGGCTATGTCGAACCGGGGCAGCTGGAGCTGTTGTCCATGTCACCGCGCGATCTGCGCAAGGATCTGTGCGAGCTGATCGACGCGGAGATTGCCCATGCCCGTGCGGGGCACCCTGCAACCATCTGGGCGAAGATGAACAGCCTCGTCGATCCGGCTATCATCGAGAAGCTTTATGCCGCCAGTAATGCCGGGGTCGAGGTCGATCTGGTGGTGCGCGGTATTTGCTGTCTGCGCCCCGGCGTACCCGGTATGTCGGAAAATATCCGGGTGAAGTCCGTGGTGGGGCGCTTTCTGGAACATAGCCGCATCGCCGTTTTCGGTAACGGCAAGAAGCTGCCGCACAATGGTGCGAAGGTGTTCATCAGTTCCGCCGACTGGATGCCGCGCAATTTCGACCGGCGGGTCGAATATATGCTCCCGATCCTCAACCCCACGGTTCACGATCAGGTGCTCGATCAGGTGATGGTCGCCAATCTGATCGATACCGAACAGAGCTGGGCGCTGGAGCCGGACGGCCGGTATACCCGCCTCGATCCGGGTGAAAAGCCGTTCAACCTGCATCGTTATTTCATGACCAATCCCTCGCTTTCCGGACGCGGAGCTGCGCAGGCGCAGGGAGACGCCGCGCCCAAGCTCAGCCTGCGTTACAGAGGCTGATGGGGCGGGAGCGTATGTCCCTGTTGCAGCAGCTTGCCCGATCGCGGGTATCTCTTTCCGTTAATGCGCCGGTGTCGCTGTCGCGCCGCCGCGCGATCATCGATATCGGCTCGAACAGCGTTCGCCTTGTCGTTTATGACGGCCCGCAACGCGCACCGTTTCTGTTGTTCAACGAGAAGGTGACGGTCGGCCTCGGTGCGGCGCTGAGTGCGACCGGGCGGATCGATGACGAGGCGATGCAGCGCGGTATCGATGCGCTGGTGCGCTTTTCCGGGTTGTTGGGCGGGATGGAAGTGGAGGAAATCCATTGCATCGCAACCGCCGCCGTGCGGGACGCGGAAAATGGCCCGGATTTCGTGGCGCGGGCGCGGACGGAAGCGGGCATGGAGGTCGAAATCCTCTCCGGTCAGGAGGAGGGGAGAGCTTCAGGCTTTGGTGTCATCGGTGCGTTCATGGGGGCGGACGGCATCGTTGCCGATCTGGGCGGCGGCAGCCTCGAACTGGCTCGCGTTCGCAATGGCGGGGTGGAAAAGGTCGTCTCGTTGCCGCTCGGTGTATTGCGTCTCGCCGCAATCCGCGAGCGGGGCAAGGGGGCGCTGGCCAAATTTGTGTCGGGCGCGCTCAAGAAAAGCGGCTGGAGCGGAGCAGGGCGTGACCTGCCCGTCTATATGGTCGGCGGGTCATGGCGTGCGCTTGCCCATCTGGACATGCAGCTTTCTCATTTTCCGCTGCCGGTCATCCATCATTATCGCATGACAGCCGCCCGTGCTGCCTATCTGGTGCGGGTGACGGCGCAGATGGGCAAGGCGCGGCTGAGAAAAATCCCGTCCATTTCCGCGGCCCGCGCCGCCACGCTTGGCAACGCGTCGGCCTTGCTGGCGGTATTGGTGCGGGAGTTGGGCAGCGAGGAACTGATCGTTTCGGCCCATGGACTGCGCGAAGGCCTCTTGTTCGAGCGCCTGCGGGATGAAGACCGCCGGCCTGACCCTCTGCTGGTCGCGGCGGAAGCGGAAGGAGAGGCGCAGGGGCGATTTGCCGGTCATGGTGCGCTGATCGATGCGTGGATCGCACCGCTTTTTCGCGCCGATCCGCCGGAATGGGCGCGGTTGCGCCGGGCGGCGTGCCTGCTGGGCGATGTGGCCTGGCGCGCCAATCCCGATTTTCGGGCGGAACGGGGCGTAGAAATCGCCCTGCACGGCAATTGGGTTGGCATAGATGGCTATGGCAGGGCGATGCTGGCTCAGGCATTGCATAGTAATTTCGGTGGCGGAGCGAGCTTCGTGCCCAATCTCGATCGGCTGGCGGATGTGGACGCGCTGTCCCGCGCGGTACAGTGGGGATTGGCGATACGGCTGGCGCATCGCCTGTCAGGTGGCGTTGCCGCTCCGCTGGAACGGACGAAACTGGCCTGCGCTGGTAATGAGATTGTACTGACCCTTGAGGGGGGCAGCGCGGGGCTTGGCGGTGAGACGGTGAACCGTCGGCTCAAAAATCTCGGGCAGGCGATGAATGCGCCCTGGCGAGTCGAGACGACCGGTTAGAGCGTCATGCGCAAGGGTGGGATCCGATTTTGCGTTTGAAAGGATATGAGGCCAAATCCAGAGCGAGCAATCTGTGTCAGATGTAGCCCGGCGCGCTCAGTGGTTTTTTGACCGGATGGTGCCGGTCAAATGGTGTCATCTGATCCCGAATTACCCGGTGCGCGTAAGGTCTATCCGCAAGACGCTCGTTCTATCACCATGTCCTGATCATAGCTGACGGTCACGCGGTCGAAACGATAATCCATGGTCACGGCCATGCCAGGGCCCGCCCAGCGCAGCGTTCGGGCACCGGATGCGGCGAGAATCTTTGCACCGGTTTCTTCCGTTGCCTTTTGCCCGATAAAGGAATCGAGGGCGTCGGCTTTGCAGGGCGAGGGTGGGGCAGAAGGCGGCGTTGCGGTCGATGTCTCTGGTCCGGACGAAGCCGTTTCGGGTGTGGCGGTGCAACCGCCGCAGACGATGCCGAGGGTAAGAGAAACGGTAGTGACAGGCAGTTTCATGACTTCACCTCCTTCACCTCCTTCGCGCGGGTCATCTGCAACCGGCCATCAACCACAGCGAAGGCAAGCCGACCTTCCACCAGGGCGAGCGCATCATGACCGAATTGTTCATAGCGCCAGCCCTGCAATATGGGCAGGCCTTCGCGTACGCCCGCCGCGAGCATTTCCAGATCGTCGCTGCGTGCGACCAGACGTGGCGCGACGTCGATTTCCTTCGCCCTTATCTTCAGCAGCAGCTTCAAGAGGTCAGCGACCAGTGCGCCGTCCTTGCCGAGTCCGGGGCGGCGCGGGTCGCGTTCCGGCATTTCGTCCCGCGTCAGCGGGCGCGCACCGGCCAGCGCCTTTATCAGGCGGCTGCCGATGTCATTGGATTTCCAGGCCCCCGAAAGGCCGCGCACCTTGGAGAGATCCTCCTGCGACCGGGGCGGGTGGGAAGCGAGGTCGGCGAGGGTTTCATCCTTGACGATTCGCCCACGCGGCATGTTCTTGTCGCGTGCTTCCTGTTCGCGCCATGCGGCAAGCGCCCGCAGGCGGCCCAGCACCTCCGGCTTCTTGCTCGAAATGCGTACCCGTCGCCAGGCGTCTTCGGGCTTGTTCTCATAATTGGTGGCGTCGGCGAGGCGTTCCATTTCCTGATCCAGCCAGTCGCCCCGTCCGGTACTCCGCAGCCGATCCAGCATTTTCGGGAAAATCTGGATCAGATAGGTGACGTCGCCGATCGCATAGTCGATCTGGCGCTTGTCGAGCGGACGGCGGCCCCAGTCGGTGAAACGCGCGCCCTTGTCGAGGCTGATCCCCATCCACGCATCGACCAGATTGCCATAGCCGATCTGTTCGCCCAGCCCCAGCGCCATCGCCGCGATCTGGGTATCGAACAGCGGAAAAGGGGTCTTGCCGGTCAGGTTGTAGATGATTTCCAGATCCTGCCCACCCGCATGGAAAACCTTCAAGACCTCTTCATTGTGGACCATCAGGTCAAGCAGAGGGGAGATGTCCAGTCCCGGTGCCTTGGGGTCGATCGCGGCGGCTTCCTGCGCGTCGGCGATCTGAACGAGGCACAGGTCAGGCCAATAGGTGTTCTCTCGCATGAATTCGGTGTCGATCGCCACCCAGGGGGAGCGGGCGAGCCGTTCGCACAACTGGGCCAGGTCTTTGCTGTCGGTAATCAGCGGATGAATTTGCATATGTCGGTCGATCACATTATGGGCAGGCGCGTGAGGCAGGGCTTCCCCGTGAAGAACGGGTGAAGTGCGGCCATAGCCTGATTGAAACAGTTTGTCATTTCCAAGAAACGCGTCCGAGAGAAACGATCCATGCACGCCTATCGTACCCATAACTGCGCCCAGCTGCGTCCTTCCCATGTCGGCGAAACGGTTCGCGTGTCGGGCTGGGTCCATCGCAAGCGCGATCACGGCGATCTGGTCTTCATTGACCTGCGCGATCATTACGGCATGGTGCAGATCGTCACAGAGGTTGACGGTCCGGTCTTCAAAGTGATCGAATCGCTGCGCGCCGAGAGCGTGGTGACGGTGACGGGCAAGGTCGTGGCGCGCGCGGCCGAGGCCGTGAACCCCAATCTCGAAACCGGCGGGATCGAAATTCGTGCCGAGGATGCCGCCGTTCTTTCCGCCGCCGCCGACCTGCCGCTGCCGGTTGCGGGCGAGCAGGAATACCCGGAAGATATTCGCCTGCGTTATCGCTTCCTCGATCTGCGTCGCGAGACGCTGCACGCCAATATCGTCAAGCGCACGAAGATCATTTCCGACATGCGGCGCCGTATGGAAGGCGTGGGCTTTACCGAATATTCGACGCCGATCCTGACCGCATCCAGCCCTGAAGGCGCGCGCGACTTCCTCGTGCCCAGCCGTATTCACGAGGGCAAATTCTACGCGCTGCCGCAGGCGCCGCAGCAATATAAGCAGCTTCTGATGGTCGCGGGTTTCGACCGCTATTTCCAGATCGCGCCCTGTTTCCGCGATGAAGATCCGCGTGCAGACCGTCTGCCCGGCGAATTCTACCAGCTCGACCTGGAAATGAGCTTCGTCACGCAGGAAGATGTGTGGGAAACGATGGAACCCGTGATGGCGGGCGTGTTCGAAGCCTTTGCCGAGGGTAAATATGTGACGCCCTCGGGCAGCTTCCCGCGCATTCCCTACGATGAGGCGATCCTTAAATATGGGTCGGACAAGCCGGACCTGCGCAACCCCATCATCATTCAGGATGTGACCGCGCATTTCGAAGGCAGCGGCTTCGGCATTTTTGCCTCGCTGGTCGAAAGCGGCAGCGTGATCCGTGCGATTCCGGCCCCCGGTGCGGGCGCGGGCAGCCGGAAATTTTTTGACGACATGAACAACTGGGCGCGGAGCGAGGGCTATTCGGGCCTTGGTTATATTAACATCAAGGATGGTGTGCCCGGTGGCCCGATCGCCAAGAATCATGGCGAAGAACGCACGGCCAAGCTGATCGAGGCGCTGGGACTTGGAGCCAATGATGGCGTCTTCTTCGCCGCGGGCAAGGCCGATCAGGCGGCGAAGCTGGCGGGGCTTGCCCGGATTCGTGTCGGCGAACAGCTCGACCTTATCGACAAGGATCGGTTCGAACTGGCCTGGATCGTCGATTTCCCCTTCTATGAATATGACGAAGACGAGAAGAAGCTCGACTTCGCGCATAACCCTTTCTCGATGCCGCAGGGCGGTCTGGAGGCGTTGAACGGTCAGGAGCCACTGACCATCAAGGCCTATCAATATGACCTTGTCTGCAATGGCTATGAAATCGCCTCGGGTTCGATCCGTAATCAGCATCCAGAGCTGATGGTGAAGGCGTTCGAACTGGTAGGGCTCAGCCAGAAGGATGTTGAGGAACGCTTTGGCGGCCTCTATCGTGCGTTCCAATATGGCGCGCCGCCCCATGGCGGCATGGCCGCAGGCGTCGATCGTATTGTGATGCTGCTCTGCGGAGCGCAGAATCTACGTGAGATCACGTTGTTCCCGATGAACCAGCGCGCCGAGGATCTGTTGATGGGGGCGCCGAACGAGGCCAGCCTCAAGCAGCTTCGCGAACTGCATATCCGTGTCGTGGAATCCCCGAAGGGGTGAAGGAGATAATGCCGTGGAGCGACACTTATCGCTCTGCGGCGGTCAATCTGTGCCTGTTTGGGGCGTTTTCGATGGCTTTGCAGGCTCGACAGTTTTGGGCAGGCAGCGATAAGATCAGGCCATGACGATCAAGCTTTCCGATTATGAAAAGGGCGAAAAGTTTCAGGGCGATTATGACCGGGAACTACGCAAGTTGCAGCAGCGCATGGAGCGTGTGCAGGTCGCGCATATCGTTCATGACCGCCGCAGCGTCATTGCGTTCGAAGGGTGGGATGCCGCCGGCAAGGGTGGGATTATCAAACGCCTGACGGCCTCGCTCGATCCGCGCTATTATCAGGTCTGGCCGATTTCTGCGCCAACGGAGGAGGAAAAGGATCGCCATTTCCTCTGGCGTTTCTGGCGGCGTCTGCCCGCCGGGCAGAATATCGGCATTTTCGATCGCAGCTGGTATGGTCGCGTATTGGTGGAGCGTGTCGAGGGCTTTTGCAGCCATGCCGAGTGGAAGCGCGCCTATGATGAAATCAACGAGTTCGAGGCGCAGCAGATCGATACCGGCACCAATTTCATCAAGATGTTCATCCATGTGACGCAGGAAGAGCAGGATCGCCAGCTTGCCCAGCGGATCGATTCGCCGTGGAAGCGCTGGAAAACGGGTACGGAGGATTATCGTAACCGCAACAAGCGCGAGGAATATCTGGGGGCGATGCAGGAGATGTTCCATCGCACCGATACGCGCTGGGCGCCCTGGACGGTGATCGACGGCAATGATCGCAAGAGCGGACGTATTGCGGCGCTGACGGCGATTGTCGAGCGGCTGGAAAAGCTGGTGCCGATGGAAATGCCCGATGCCGATCCCGAAGTGGTGAAGCTCGCCCATGAAGCCTATGGGTATAAGCCAGCCGAATGACAGTTGAGATGTCAGCGGAGTTGCCGGCATCGGCCTGTTGGTACAACATTTGAAATAATGCCCGACGCAGCTTATATGGAGCGCAGAACCAGAGGGGTATGGCCATGTTTGGCGCGCTTATAGCTTATCTCGATTCCATCAAGGCGCGTGATCCCGCGCCGCGATCTCGTATGGAGATATTGCTGTATCCTGGCGTCTGGTCGGTCGCCTGGCACCGGCTGGCCCATGCGCTGTTCCGCGCGCATCTTTATTTTCTTGCCCGGTTCGTTAACCATTTTGCCCGTTTCCTGACCGGCAACGACATCCATCCCGGCGCCAGGATTGGTCGCCGTCTGTTCATCGATCATGGTTTCGTCATCATCGGCGAAACGGCGCAAATCGGCGATGATGTCACCATTTATCAGAATGTGACGCTGGGTGGCACGGACCCGGCGAACGGTATCGGTGGTAAACGTCACCCGACCATCATGGATGGTGCGATCATCGGTTCGGGTGCGCAGGTGCTGGGACCGATTATCGTCGGGCCGCGTGCGCGTATCGGCGCCAATGCGGTGGTGACCAAGGATGTGCCCGAGGGGGCTACCATGGTTGGCATTCCCGCACGTCAGATGCTGGTCGATGTTACCGCCTATCAGCGCGATTTCGTGCCCTATGGTACGCCATGCAAGGATGCGCTCGACCCGATGACGCAGAAGCTGGAATCGCTGCAACGTGAAGTGGAGCGGATGCACCGCGAACTGGATGAGCTTTCTGCCGAGCATGGCGAACGGGTGGCGCAGTGTGCCGATAAGGAAGAGCAGGAGCGCGGTTGCGCCTGATGGGCGATATTACACCGTTTCCTCAGGCGCGGCAGCCGGGACAGATCGGATTTGAACGGCAGGAACTTTCCCGCATCATGGACCTTTACGGTCGCATGGTGGCGGCCGGTCACTGGCGCGATTATGCGATCGATTTTCATAGGGATGCCGCCATTTTTTCTGCGTTCCGCCGGGCGACGGAACGCCCCGAATATCGTATCGAAAAACGCCCTGCCTTGCGTCACAGACAGGGTATGTGGGCGCTGGTCGGAGAAGCCGGAGCCGTTCTGAAGCGTGGACAGGAACTGGCCGGGGTGCTGGCTCCGGTTGAACGGAAGCTTGTGCGCCTGATCGAAAAATAACTTTTCCAGTATTTTTCTCAAATGTTTCCAGCATTCGTCACAGGCTGGTCATGACAATGCGAAATTATTCTGACGTTGCGGGCAGAAAAAGAGATCGCCTTGCATGATGACGGGCTGTCTTTTTGGTTATAATATATTGTTTTATATGTCTTTTTGTCAATTTATGAATTTTTGTGATAGGAAGGCCGAGGATGTAGCGAAATGACATAAAAGTGAAATATGAATGTCACTAAAATGTCATCAAATAGAAATAGCCGCGTCACACTTCATTGAGGTGAAAGGACCAGTCCCTTGTCGTGCCGATCCCTATATCGTTTGGCGTTGCTTGCCGGTGCCATGGGTGTCTCACCCGTCGTTCATGCACAAAGCCTGAGCACCGAGGATATTGCCGCCTTACGTGCGGAAATCGCGGCGTTGCGCGCGCAGGTGCAGGCATTGGAAAGCCGCGTCGGGCAGGCGGAGGCCGCGTCGGCAGTTCAGGTGCCGGCGCAAACGCCGGTTTCGGCGCAGCAAGCTGAAGCAGCCCCGGTCCCCGCCGCCGCACCTGCCACCCCGAAAATGGAGGTCGCCTGGAAAAGCGCTCCCCAGATCCGGCAGGGGGGCTGGAGCTTCAAGCCCAAGGGGCGGATGCAGTTTGATTCCGTCCTCGTGGATGCGCCGGACAGCATTGATGACAAGGGGCTTGGGATGGCCACAGAGGTTCGCCGTCTCCGTCTGGGCGGGGAAGGCACGCTGCCCGGCAATTTCGGCTATAAGCTGGAGGTGGAGCTTTCGGACAACAAGGTCGATCTCGTCGATAGCTATATAAGCTGGAAGTCGGACCGCTTTACCGTGAGGCTGGGCAATCAGAACCAGTTCCAGTCGCTCGACGAACTGATAGGCGACACCACCGGCACGGTGATGGAGCGTGCGGCCTTTACCGATGCGTTCAATTTCGAACGTCGTCTCGGCATCGCCGCGGAATGGCAAAAGGGGCCGTTTATCGTGCAGACGGGCCTGTTTGCGGATGACGTGAACGCCCATTCCGCGACCAATGGTGATGAGACTAACAGCTATGGCGTTGACGGACGGATCGTATTCGCGCCGAAAATAGGCAATACGCAATTGCACTTTGGCGCATCGGGCCACTGGCGTGATCTCAACAGTATAGCGAGCGCCGGAGTGCGGTATCGCCAGCGGCCCTTCTCTCATGCCACCGACACGCGCTTCATGGATACGGGCATTTTCGTGGCGAATAGCGAGACCCATTATGGGCTTGAATTTGCGGCAGTACGCGGCCGCTGGCATGCTGCGGCGGAGACCCACTGGCTGACGGCCGATCGTATCGGTGGCGCCAACCCGACATTTTTCGGTGGTTATGCCGAGGTCGGCTATTATCTGACTGCCGGAGATACGCGCGTATATAAAAACGGCGTTTTCGATCGCTCGCCCCCGAAAAACCCCGTGGACAAGGGCGGGATCGGGTCGGTCCAGTTGACGCTGCGTTATGATTATCTGGATCTCAGCGATCAGGATATTCGCGGTGGTACGCAAAAAGGTTATATCGGGGGGCTGGTCTGGTCGCCGATCAACTATCTGCGTTTCAACCTCAACTATGCCCATCTCGATTATCGCGATGTGCCGCTCTATGCGGGCAACAGCAATGATTATGGTGTGGATGTCGTCGGGTTGCGGGCCGAATTCGACTATTGAGGAAAAGTCTGACCGGAAATGAAAAAGGGAGCGGCCCGACAAACGGTCCTGCTCCCTTTTATATGGAAACAATGGGTGGCTTGTTCAGGCTGCAGCCTCGGAATCGAGGGCATAGCCGGCCGACCGCACGGTACGGATGATATCGCGCCGACCGCCGGTGTTGATCGCCTTGCGCAGACGGCGAATATGCACGTCCACAGTGCGCAGCTCTATATCGCTGTCGCGGCCCCAGACGCTGTCGAGCAGCCGTTCGCGCGAGAAGACCCAGCCGGGATGCTCGAGAAAATGCTTGAGCAGCCGATATTCGGTGGGGCCGAGCGGCACCGTATCGCCGGCGCGGCGCACCTTGTGGCCGACCGTGTCCATTTCAATGTCGCCGAAGGTCAGCGTCTCGCCAGCCAGGGCCGGGCGTACGCGGCGAAGCACGGCGCCGACGCGCGCCACCAGTTCGCGCGGGGAGAAGGGCTTGGTCACATAATCGTCCGCCCCGGTTTCGAGGCCGCGTACCCGATCTTCTTCCTCGCCGCGCGCCGTCAGCATGATGATCGGCACATTGGCGGTATTGGGGTTGCGGCGCAGGCGACGACAGACTTCGATGCCGGACAGGCTTTCGACCATCCAGTCGAGCAGGACGATGTCCGGCGTATGCTCCTGCGCGAGGATCAGCGCTTCTTCGCCGTCAACGGTGTGGGCAACGTCGAAATCTTCCTTACGGAAATGCCAGATCAGAAGTTCCGCCAGCGCGGCATCATCTTCCACCAGCAACATATGGGCACGACTCATGTGACTACTCCGGTCAACTCTCTATTTCGGTTTCACCGCGTTCCCGTTCAGGCAGGTAATTGCCGGTCGCGGCATAATAGACCATCTCGGCGACATTGGTCGCATGGTCGCCGATGCGTTCGATATTTTTGGCAATGAACAGCAGGTGCGCGCATTCGCCCACGGTCTTCGGATTTTCGACCATATAGGTGACGAGCGTGCGGAAGATGCTGTTGTAAAAACTGTCGACCACATGGTCGCGGGCGATCACCGCTTCGGCCAGCATCGCGTTGCGCGCGGCGAAAGCATTGAGTGCGTCGCCGACCATTTCACCCGCAATCTGGGCCATGGAAGGCAATAGCAAGATCGGCTCGATCATCCGGTGATTGCCGATCTTGGGCACGCGCTTGGCGATATTCTTCGCATAATCGCCAATGCGTTCGACCACGCCGACGATTTTCAGTGCGGCGATCACCTCGCGCAGGTCGTCTGCCATTGGCGCGCGCAGCGCGATGGTCTGGATCACCAGCTTTTCGACTTCGGCTTCGAGCATGTCGATGCGCTGGTCGTTCTCAACCACCCGGGCGGCGCGCTTCTCATCCTGTTCGATGAGGGCGGTCATTGCCTCTTCCAGCGCGGTTTCGACCCGGCCGCCCATTTCGGCGACCAGTCCGCGAAGCTGGTTGATGTCGTCGTCAAATGCCTTGATCGTATGTTCTGCCATCAGAACCTCCTGCAATCGCTCTCCCGGCTCAGCCGTAGCGGCCTGTAATATAATCCTTCGTCCGGTCTTCACGAGGATTGGTGAATATCTCCGACGTTACCCCATATTCGACCAGGGTGCCGAGATGGAAAAAGGCGGTCCGCTGCGACACGCGCGCGGCCTGCTGCATATTATGGGTGACGATGACGATCGCGTAGCGCCCGCGCAGTTCGTGGATCAGTTCCTCGATCTTTGCCGTGGCGATGGGATCGAGCGCGGAGCAAGGTTCGTCCATCAGGATCACCTCCGGCTCGACCGCGATGGCGCGGCCGATGCACAGGCGCTGCTGCTGACCGCCGGAAAGGGCGGTGCCGCTGTCCTTCAGGCGATCCTTCACCTCTTCCCACAGGCCGGCGCGGCGCAACGAGGATTCGACAATTATGTCGAGATCGGCCTTGCTGCCCGCCAGACCGTGAATGCGGGGGCCATAGACGATATTGTCATAGATCGACTTGGGGAAGGGGTTGGGTTTCTGGAACACCATGCCCACCCGGGCGCGCAACTGCACCACGTCCATTGACGGATTGTAGATATTTTCGCCGTCCAGCGTAATTTCGCCCTCGACCCGAGCGCTGGCGACCGTATCGTTCATACGGTTGAGGGTCCGCAGGAAGGTCGATTTGCCACAGCCCGACGGGCCGATGAACGCGGTCACATGGTCATTGTCGACGTCGATCGACACATTTTTGATCGCCTGTTTCTCGCCATAGAAGACATTGACGTCACGCGCCGTCATCTTGGGGAGGGCGGAAGAGCTGGTTTCGGTCATGAAGATGTTACCACCGCTTTTCGAACTTGTTACGCAGATAGATGGCGATGCTGTTCATCCCGAGCAGGAAGAGCAGCAGCACGATGATGGCTGCCGAGGTCTTTTCGACGAAGCCTTTGCTGACCTCGTCCGACCACAGGAAGATTTGCACCGGCAGCACGGTCGCCGGGTCGGTGACGCCGCCCGGAGGGCTGGCGATGAAGGCGCGCATGCCGATCATCAGCAGCGGTGCGGTTTCGCCCAGCGCGCGGGCCATGCCGATGATCGTGCCGGTCATGATGCCGGGCAGGGCGAGCGGAAGCACATGATGGAATACCACCTGCACCGGGGAGGCGCCAATGCCGAGCGCCGCGTCGCGGATCGATGGGGGAACCGACTTGATCGCATTACGGCCCGCAATGACGATCACCGGCATGGTCATCAGTGCGAGCGTGAGGCCGCCGACGAGTGCCGCCGAACGGGGCAGGTGCATCACATTCAGGAAAACCGCGAGGCCGAGCAAGCCGAAGATGATCGACGGTACTGCGGCCAGATTGTTGATCGACACTTCGATCATGTCGGTCCAGCGGTTGCGGGGCGCATATTCCTCCAGATAGAGCGCGGCGAGCACGCCTATCGGGAAACTGAGCAGCAGGGTTACTGCCATGGTCAGCAATGACCCCTTGAACGCCCCCCAGATGCCGACCTGGGTCGGGTCGGTGGCGTCGCTGGACGTCAGGAACGTGCTGTTGAACGCGCGCGAGACATGGCCATCCTGCTTCAGCTTCGTATAGGCGGCTTCGGCTTCCTCCGATCCCTTGCCCTTGGCGGCAAGGTCGATTTCTGCCGAGGCGGGCAGGCCGAGGGTTTCGGTGCGTTGCAGGATGGTCGGATCCGCCTTGATCGCGTCCCGTACCGTCAGCCAGGCGTTGGAGGAGAGAAAATTTCCTCCTCCCGCGCCCAATGTGGCATCGGCGGCCTGCTCGGTAACCGCGGGCAGATTGGCATTGGCCAGAACCTGGTCGGCATTGCCGTCCTTCAGGGTCGCGGGGTCGATCAGGATCGAAGCATGGGGGAAGTCGAATTTGACCGCGATTTCGGTACGAGTGAAACCACCCAGACCGCTCGCCAGCATCGACAGGATCAGGAAGGCGAGGAAACCGGCCGACAACAGGATCGCGCCGAGGCCGACCAGACGAAAGCGGCGTTCCGAGGCATAGCGGGCGGCGATGCGTTTTTGCATCGCCTTACCCTTCCAGTCGGTGGGGAGGCGTTGTTTCATCACTCCGGCGGGCGCATGGTTATTCATTCATAAGCCTCCCGATAGCGCTTCACGACCTGCAGCGCGACGATGTTGAGAAGCAGCGTGACCACGAACAGTACGAGGCCGAGCGCGAAGGCGGCGAGCGTCTTCGCGCTGTCGAATTCCTGATCGCCGGTCAGCAACTGGACGATCTGGGTGGTGACGGTGGTCACGCTGGCAAAGGGGTTGAGGGTGAGGTTGGCGGCAAGGCCTGCGGCCATCACCACGATCATGGTTTCGCCGATCGCGCGGCTGACGGCGAGCAGTACGCCGCCGACCACGCCGGGCAGGGCGGCGGGGATCAGTACCTGGCGGATCGTTTCGCTGGTGGTTGCGCCCATGGCGAGGCTGCCGTCGCGCATCGATTGCGGGACGGAGGTGATGCTGTCATCCGCCATCGAGGAGACGAAGGGGATAATCATCACACCCATGACGAGGCCTGCTGCCAGCGCGCTTTCCGAGGATGCTCCTGGAATGCCGATCCATACCGCGAAATCGCGCATGGCCGGCGCAATGGTCAGCGCCGCGAAATAGCCGTAGACGACCGTCGGCACGCCGGCCAGTACCTCCAATATCGGTTTAAGCCAGGCGCGTGCCGCCGGCTTCGCATATTGGGTGAGGTAGATGGCGCTCATCAGGCCGAGCGGAATGGCGACGATCATCGCGATGATCGCGCCGATGAAAATAGTGCCCCAGAACAGCGGAACCGCGCCGAACGCATTTTCATTGCCATAGCCGAGCGCGGCGGATTGCGGCGACCATTTGGTGCCGAACAGAAAGTCGATCGGATTGACGTGGGTGAAGAAGCGGATCGATTCCCAGAGCAGCGACGCAACGATGCCGACCGTGGTCACGATGGCGATCAGCGACGCGATCAGCAGGCCCATCATCACCACCCGTTCGACCCGGGTGCGGGCCCGGAAATCGGCGCGTATCCGGGTGAAGGCGTAGGCGCCCCCGGTAAAGGCGAGCAACAGGGCGATAATGGCCCCGCCGATGGAATAAAAATGCTGGGCCGCGCGATAGGGCTCGACCAGATCATTGGCGCGCGCATCGAAAGCGGTTGCCGCGCTGCCCTGAGCGATGGACCGCGCCTCGCCCAGAATGGCGCTGCGGGTGAAAGGATCGGCGGGCAGAGCCATTGCGGCAGGATCCTGCAGGACCTTCTCTGTTACCAGCCCCGGCATGATATTGGCCCAGATGCTGAGGAAGATCAGCGCGGGGACCGCCACCCAGAGGCCGACATACCAGCCATGATAGGAGGGCAGGGAGTGCAGCGCAGAGCGCGGGCGCGGAGCGCCCTCGCGCGGTGGAGAGGCGTTCCCGCCGCTGTACATGAGGCGCGCGGCCTTCGCCCGTGCGCTGAGCCAGGCGATGATACCCAGCCCTATGACCATGATGACGATGGCAAAGCCGCTCACGTCCGAATTCCCTTCTGCCCTTGGCGGGCCGAGTCAGTCTCCGGGATGTCCCGGCCGATGATCCGACCGGGACGGTTCCCTTTTCGATCTCTATCCGCTTCGCGCTTCCGTGGTTCCATCAGGGATACTGCCCGATGGCCGGTTGCGCCGGAGCGGTGGATTATTTGAGCTCTGCGCCGTCGAGTACGGTCATCGACTTGATGATGGCGGCGTTCTTCGCGCGGACATCATCCTTGGCCGCGACCATGCCGCGCTTGGCAAGATAGTCGCCCGGGCCCCAGGCCTTGGCGAATTCCTCGACATATTCCTTCAGGCCGGGAATGGCCTGAAGATGCGCTTTCTTCACATAGATGAAGAGCGGGCGGGCACCGGGATATTCGCCGCTGGCGACATTATCATAGGTCGCTTCTATGCCGTTCAGCGGAACATCCTTCAGGGTCGAGCGGTTTTCTTCCAGATAGCTGAACCCGAAGACGCCCAGAGCGGTCGGGTTGGCCGCCAGCTTCTGCACGATCAGATTGTCATTCTCGCCCGAGTCGACATATTTACCGTCTTCGCGGATGCGGGTGCAGGTCGCCTTGAACTCGTCCTCGCTCTTTTCCTTGAGCTCTTTCATCGCCGGGTTGCTGAGGCAGCCGACCTCGAGGATCAGCTCGGCCAGCGAATCGCGGGTGCCGGAGGTAGAGGGCGGGCCGAAGACCGAGATTGCGACATTGGGCAGGCTGGGGTCGACATCCGACCATTTCTGCGTCTTGTTCTCGCCCGCGCCGAACGGATTGGCGGCCAGCGCCTTGTAGATCAGTTCCGGGGTCAGCTTGAAGCCGGGGCCATCCTTCGATTCAGCGAAGGCGAGGCCGTCGACGCCGATCTGGATTTCGACAATGTCCTTGACGCCATTGGCCTGGCATTGTTCGAATTCGCTCTTCTTCATCCGGCGCGAGGCATCTTCGATATCCGGGTGCTGGGCGCCAACGCCTGCGCAGAACAGCTTCATGCCCGCGCCGGTGCCGGTCGATTCGATGATTGGCGATTTCTTGCCGGTATTGGCCGCGAAACGTTCCGCGACCGCCGTGGCGAACGGGTAGACGGTCGACGAGCCGACGGCGCGAATCTGGTCGCGAGCGCCCGCTCCACCGCTTCCGGCCTGATCCTGACAGCCCGTCAGGGTGATGCCCAGAGCCAGCGCCGAAATGGCGAGAACAGCTTCATGCTTCACAAAAAGTCTCCTGTAGAATCGTGCCGATCGCTCGTTTGATGCACTATCCCTTAGCGGCCGGTGAGGCTGCCAATGTGACAATTTGGTTTCACTTTTATGACAGTGGTCGCTTTATGCCACGGGCAGACGGGGCGCCTGACTTTCCTTTTTTTCCGGGGCTTCAACATTGGCCAGCGGCAGGAGCACGGAAACGGTCGTGCCCTTGCCGATGATACTGTTGATGTCAAGCCGCCCGCGATGGCGTTCCACGATATGTTTGACGATGGCGAGCCCCAGTCCCGTGCCGCCCATTGCCCGGCTTCGCCCCGAGTCGACCCGGTAGAATCGCTCGGTCAGACGGGGCAGGTGGTCGGGGGCGATACCTTCGCCTTCGTCGCTGACCTCCAGCCGGATCATTGAAGGCGGCGCGGCAGTCAGCCTGACCGTTATCGGCGAGCCGGGGCGGCCATATTTGGCACTGTTGCTGACCAGATTGTGCAGCAACTGGGAAATCTGGGTCCGGTCCCCCTGGATTGCGGTGACGTCATCGGAAATCTCGGCGATAATGTCGGCGCCGCGCGTGCCGAGATTTTGGCGGCAGCTATTCAACACCTCTTCCACCAGAGCGGGCATGACGATCTGCGTCGCGGGTAAGCGGTATTTGTCGGCCTCGATACGGGAAAGTGACATCAGGTCGTCGACCAGTTGCTGCATCCGGTGCGCTTCATTTTCGAGGATCGACAGGAAGCGTTCCCGCGTTTTTGCGTCTCCTCCGGCATTGGGGTCCTGCAATGTCTCGACGAAGCCGAGAATCGCGGCCAGCGGCGTTCTCAGCTCATGGCTCGCATTGGCGACGAAATCCCCGCGCACCCGCTCGGCGGCATAGGCGCCGCTTTCATCGGCAAGATGAACGAAGAGCCGTTGCGCGCCCTGCGTTTCGTCAATCGGGATGATCTGCATCGACCAGCGCTGGTTGCGTGTGCCGAGACCGACGATATCGATCTGTACCGGCTCTTCCAGTGGATCGGGGCTGGTAAGGCGCTCTGCCGCCGCGGGATGGCGGATGGCGATGCGGACATCTTCGCCGACGATATGGTTGCCGAGCAGCTTGCGTGCGCCCGCATTGGCCAGTTCGACCTTCCCCCGTTCAACCAACAGAACCGGCTCGGATAAACCCTCGACCACTTTGCGGAAGCCGGGCATGTCGATCAGCTCCTGAGTCGGAGAAATACGGGGGAGAGGGGTGGCTGCCGTCATGGCGGGCCCATGCCTGTCCCACAATATGAACAGCAGCAAGGCCCCGGTGGTCAGCAAAATGGCGAGCTGTTCGAGCGACGCTCCGGTGAGCGCGGCAGATAGCATTCCCACGACGATAACGGCGAATACCGCGATATGTTGCAATGTACTGCCCTGATTCATGGAGCCCAGTCTGAATTATTCATGCGAATATTGCGATGGCATGTCATCCGATATTTTTTTGTTCGAATAGGCCGATGCCGAAGCGGATCGAATGGAGTGAAAGGCATCGGTCGGCGGACGCGCATACCGCAGCAGATCAGGTCGATCGGATCTAAGTCTGACATGGCGGCGGCAATTGCCGGGGCGTGGATCGGGGACGGCACCCGCAGGGGGTCTGCCGGTGCAAACCGCACTTGTCCCGAATGGCCGGATATCGGTGATGGGCCGCGTGAGTCGCCGTCGATGGTGCCGGCCCGGTATTTTTAGGCGAAATGGAAGGGGGGGGGGGCGTTTCAGGGCCGTGCCGTGGAGTCAGGCTGGCCAGTTCCGTGCCAGCGGCAACAACTCGTCATAATGGTCGATCACCGCATCGGCACCCAGCTCCTGCGGTGGGGCATCGCAAAAGCCGAAACTGACAGCGACGCTGGGAAGGCCTGCTGCCCGTGCGGCGCGGGTATCGTTGGTGGTGTCGCCGACGAACAGGCAGCGACCGCCGCCGGCCCTTTCGACCATCGCCAATACCGGGGCGGGATCGGGCTTTTGCACGCCCACCGTATCGCCACCGACGATCGCAGTGAAATAGCCGGTCAGGCCGAGCTGCTGGAGCAGTGGAAGGGTGAAGCGTTCGATCTTGTTGGTGCAGATGGCGAGTTTTACGCCTGCCTCCAGCAGCTCGTCCAGCGCTTGCATCAGGCCCGGATAGGGGTGGCTGTAACGAGAGAGGTTGGCCGCATAATGATCGAGCAGCAGCGGCAACAGGCGTTCGAGCAACTCGGGATCGTCCCTGCCGGCGGTTTTCAGGGCGCGCTGGAGCATGATTCTGGCCCCGCGTCCGACAAAATGACGAATCTCTTCGACCGGAAAGGGCGGCAGGTCGATGGTGGCGATCGCATGATTGAGCGCTGCAGCAAGATCGCCGCTGGTTTCCAGCAGGGTTCCATCGAGATCGAACCCGATAATATCGAAAGCAAATTGCGTCATGGCCGCTGTCCATGCCCTTTGCCCGGTGGCATATGCAAGCCAAACATGGCAGAGGAGCGGTGATAGAGCCCGCACCCGATGTCGGGTCAGACGAACGGAAAACGCTATGACCGCCACCAGCAGGCCGCTTGCCGCCATCATCCTTGCCGCCGGACAGGGGACGCGGATGAAATCCAACCGTCACAAGGTGTTGCACCCGGTCGCAGGACGGCCGATGCTGTTGCATCTGCTTTCCGCGATCGAGGAACTGGGGGCCGAGCGCAAGATAGTGGTGGTCGGCGCCGGGCGCGATCAGGTTGAGGTCGCTGTGGCTGGCCATGATGTGCATATCGCCGTGCAGGAAAAGCAACTCGGCACCGGCCATGCGGTGGCGCAGGCGCATGACGCGCTCACCCATTTTGCCGGGGATGTCCTGATCCTCTATGGCGATGTTCCGCTGGTGAGCAGCGCGACCATGCGTGCGATGATCGAGCGGCTGAACCGGGGCGACGAACCGCGAGCCGTAGTGCTCGGTTTCCGTCCGGAAGACCCGGCCGCCTATGGCCGGATCGTGGCCGATCCGCAGGGCGTTATTCGCAAGATGGTCGAATATAAGGATGCAAGTTCAGAAGAACGGTCTATAACTCTCTGTAATAGTGGTCTTATGGCTGTCCGGGCGAGCGATCTTTTCGTGCTGCTTGACAAGATCGGCAATGATAATGCCGCCGGGGAATATTATCTGCCCGACATCGTGATGCTGCCCGGTGCGACCAGCGCGGTGATCGAAACCGAGGCGGACGAGGTGGCGGGCGTCAACAGCCGGGCGGAACTGGCCGGGGTCGAGGCGATCTGGCAACGCCGCCGCCGGGCCGAGGCGATGCGGGACGGGGCGACGCTGATCGCGCCGGAGACGGTGTTCTTCTCTTACGACACGAAACTGGGGCGCGATGTGGTGGTGGAACCGCATGTGCTGTTCGGTCCGGGGGTCGTGGTTGCGGATGATGTCACCATTCATGGCTTTTCCCATATTGAGGGAGCAACGATCTCTAAGGGTGCGAAAATAGGGCCTTATGCCCGACTTCGACCCGGCGCTGAAATTGGCGCGAAGGCGAAGGTCGGCAATTTTGTCGAGATCAAGAAAGCGGTGCTGGGCGAGGGCGCCAAGGCGAACCATCTTTCCTATATCGGCGATGCGAGCGTGGGGGCGGGGGCGAATATCGGCGCGGGCACCATCACTTGTAATTATGACGGCTTCTTCAAATATCGCACAGAGATCGGTGCCGGAGCATTTATCGGGTCCAACAGCGCGCTCGTCGCCCCGGTGAAAGTGGGCGACGGGGCGATTGTCGGCGCGGGCAGCGTGCTGACGAGCGATGTTTCCGCCGATGCGCTGGCGCTGGTGCGGCCGCGTCAGGAGGAAAAACCGGGCTGGGCGAAGCGGTTTCGAACGAAAATGCAGGAACGGAAGGCAAAAAAGTAGATGTGCGGCATTATCGGTATCGTCGGCAAGGAAGATGTTGCCGACCGTTTGCTGGATGGCCTGAAGCGGCTCGAATATCGCGGCTATGATAGTGCGGGCATCGCCACCGTTCATGAAGGCGCGATCGAACGGCGACGGGCCGAAGGGAAGCTTGTCAATCTGGCGAAGCAATTGTCGGCGGAGCCGCTGCCGGGCACGACCGGCATTGCCCATACCCGCTGGGCGACCCATGGTGCGCCGACAACGAGCAATGCCCACCCTCATGCAACGCATGAAGTTGCGCTCGTACATAACGGAATTATCGAGAATTTTAAGCCGCTGCGCGAGGAACTGATCGCGCGGGGACGGCATTTTGCGAGCCAGACCGACACCGAGGTCGTCGCCCATCTGGTGAGCGAACTGGTCGAACAGGGGCTTAGCCCGCAGGATGCGGTGGCGCAGGTTCTGCCGCGTCTTCAGGGGGCGTTCGCGCTGGCGATCCTGTTTCGCGCTCACCCTGAAATGCTGATTGGTGCGCGTCTCGGTTCGCCGCTGGTCGTCGGTTATGGCGATGGGGAGACCTATCTCGGTTCCGACGCGCTGGCGCTGGCGCCGCTGACCCAGCGTATCGCCTATCTGGAGGAAGGCGACTGGGTGGTCATCACCCGTGATGGCGCGAAGATTTATGACCGGCATAATGTGCCCGTTGACCGGCCCGTCACCGTTTCGGGCGTGTCCGGCGCGATGATCGACAAGGGCAATCATCGCCATTTCATGGCGAAGGAGATTTACGAACAGCCGGTGGTCGTCGCCCAGACGCTCAAATCCTATCTCCGGCGGCTGGAAAATCAGGTGTCGTTGCCGGATATGGAGTTCGACCTGGCGGGGGTGAAACGCATCACCATCGTTGCCTGCGGCACCAGCTATTATGCCGGGCTGGTCGCCAAATATTGGTTCGAGAAATTCGCTCGCGTGGCGGTGGACATCGATGTGGC
>SBGG01000105.1 GCA_006226685.1 Sphingomonadales bacterium | reverse complement strand
CATCGACATCTTCACGTTCGACAAATCAACGCCCGTGCCATCCGCCTTCACCCGAGGCTTCACATTATAATCTATCACCCGCTTCACCGGGACCAGCAGCTTCATCCCTTACCTCCTGTCAGATTCTTGCCCATAAATCCGGCCCCCCATGCGCGTTTTACAGGGATTTCGCAAGTTCATGAAAAGGGGCACCGGATGCCGTAGCGTCCGATGCCCCATATCAATCGTTCAGATGTGATGTGCGAATCAGGCGGCGGCTTTAACCTGCGCCACGATCTTCCGCGCCGCATCGCCCAGATCGTCGGCAGAGACGATCGGCAGGCCGGAGGCGGCGAGGATGTCCTTGCCCTGCTGCACATTGGTGCCTTCGAGACGGACGACCAGCGGAACCTGCAGGTTTACTTCCTTCGCCGCCGCGACGATACCCTCGGCGATGATGTCGCACTTCATGATGCCGCCGAAGATGTTAACGAGAATGCCTTTCACCGCGGGGTCGGCCAGAATGATCTTGAACGCGGCGGTGACCTTCTCCTTGCTGGCGCCGCCGCCGACGTCGAGGAAGTTGGCCGGGAACATGCCGTTCAGCTTGATGATGTCCATCGTCGCCATGGCGAGGCCCGCGCCGTTCACCATGCAGCCGATGTCGCCATCCAGCTTGATATAGGCGAGGTCATATTTGGAAGCTTCGAGCTCGGCCGGGTCTTCCTCGGTCTCGTCGCGCATTTCCATGATGTCGGGGTGACGGAACAGCGCGTTGCTGTCGAAGCCGACCTTCGCGTCGAGCACCAGCAGATTGCCCTGCTCGGTCACGGCGAGCGGGTTGATCTCGATCTGGGCGGCGTCGGTGGCGAGGAACGCGTCATAGAGCGATTTCGCGACCTTGGCGGCCTGCTTGGCGAGATCGCCCTTCAGTTCCAGCGCCGCGGCGACCGAACGGCCATGGTGCGGCATGAAGCCGGTGGCGGGATCGACAGCGAAAGTGTGGATTTTTTCCGGGGTCGAATGGGCGACCTCTTCAATGTCCATGCCGCCTTCGGTCGACACGACGAACGCGACGCGGCCGGTGGCGCGGTCAACGAGCAGCGCAAGGTAGAATTCCTTGGCGATGTCGGCGCCGTCGGTGATGTAGAGGCGGTTGACCTGCTTGCCGGCCGGGCCGGTCTGTACGGTGACGAGCGTGTTGCCGAGCATATCGGTGGCGTGGGCCTTCACCTCTTCCAGCGTCGTGGCGAGACGAACGCCGCCCTTCGCATCGGGGCCGAGTTCCTTGAACTTGCCCTTGCCGCGCCCGCCGGCGTGGATCTGGGCCTTTACGACATAAAGCGGTCCAGGCAGCTTGCCGGCGGCCGCGACGGCTTCCTCAACGGTGAAGGCGGCGTGGCCTGCGGCGATCGGTGCGCCGAACTTCGCAAGCAGTTCCTTGGCCTGATATTCATGAATGTTCATCGGATGCGGTCCTTAAGATACGGGCGTTGATGACAATGATGGCCGCATAGAGCACAGGCCGCCTTTCGGGGGAAGCGGGACTTTGCAAATCCACTTTGCAAAGTTGCAAAACGAGCGAAGGGTCAGAGCGCGCAGCTCAGTGCGGCCTTGCCGGTCACGGTCAATAATTCCGTATCCTTCAGCGCGCGGACCTTATGCAGATACTGATCGACGGTGATGCGGCGATAATCGACCTTGCTGACCGAGGCCAGCGACTGAAGCCGGCGCAGCTGGGTCAGGCTCAGCCGGGGCGCCATATAATCGGCCATGCAGGTGGCCGTTCGCTCCGGCAGGCCCGCATCGGCAAGGCCGGTACGCAGCCGGGCCTTTGGCGTGGCACAGGCGGCAAGAGGGAGGGTGGCGATGGTGACGATGGCGATTCGGGTGATTCGATTCACGATGCTGGGCTTTCGGACAGGAAGGAGGCGGGAAATGATGGAAAGGCGAAAAGAGCTCGGTCCCTCTAACCAGAGGCGATTGAACCGGAGCTTTACGGGGTGCGTTCTGTCGTCCGGCTTGTCGTGTGCTTGCCTCTGAACGAGAAGGTCTGGCCTGGATAATAAAACACCCGGATCGTGTTTTCACGATCCGGGTGTGCGCTATGGTGCGTCTTCCCCTTTGGTCCGGCTTCTTCCCGTCGCGCCCCTTACTTCGCGACGGGAATGCGGTATCCCTGAACCATGGCCTTGTTTGTTTGAGTGCCTATGCTTCGAGAGCAAGAGCTATCCGGTAAAAGGACCCTGTGTCATCATCGAATCTACAAGCGCGGTTTTTTTGTGAACCTTATGTGTCAAATTCGCAACATAGGAGGATAAGCACGGTAAAGTGCCGTGGATTTCGGCAAATGCTTGCCCTCCCGCGTGGCTGTGCCTAGAGCCTGTCTGCCCATGTCCGGAAGTCGCCCATCATGATTCTGAGCCGTTTCGAACGGATGATCGTCAAGCGTTACCTGCTGCCCGGCAAGGGGGAGGGGTTCATATTTCTGGTCGCCGGGATCAGCCTGGTCGCGGTGATGCTGGGCGTTGCCGCTCTCATCATCGTGATGAGCGTGATGAACGGTTTCCGTGCCGAGCTGTTCGACAAGATCGTCGGCCTTAACGGCCATGCGGTGGTGCAGGGCTATGGCGGGCGTTTGCCCGACTGGCGCCGGGTGCTGGAAGAAGCGAAGGCGACGCCCGGCGTTACCAGCGCGACGCCGCTGATCGAGCAGCCGTTGCTCGCCAATTATCAGGGGCGGGTCGAGGCCGTGTTGGTGCGCGGCATGACGATGGCGGACATCACCGGCAACGCGACGCTGAAGGACAAGGTGCAGGTCGGGAAGCTTTCCAATCTTGCGCCGGGACGCAATGTCGTCGCCATCGGATCGGGTCTTGCCGAAAATCTGGGCGTGACGGTGGGCAGCACCATTTCGATCATCAATCCGGCGGGGCGCTCCACCCCGTTCGGCACGGTGCCGCGCGAAATCGGCTATGAAGTCGGTGCGATCTTCGAGGTCGGCATTTATGATTATGACAAGGCGTTCGTCATCATGCCGATGCAAAATGCCCAGCAATTGCTGTTGCTGGGCGATGTCGTCGGCATGATCGAAGTGAATACGACTGATGCCGACAAAGTGGCGACCATTTTGGCGCCGCTTGCCGACAAGGTGGAAGGGCGTGCCGTCGTCACCGACTGGCGGCAGATGAACAGCAGCCTGTTCGAGGCGTTGCAGGTCGACCGCGTGGTATCCTTCGTGATTCTCTCGCTCATCATTCTCGTTGCGGTGTTCAACATATTATCGTCGCTCATCATGCTGGTGCGGGCCAAGACGCGGGACATTGCGATCATGCGCACCATGGGGGCGAAGCGATCGAGTATGCTCAAGATTTTCGTGACGGTCGGCGTGACCATCGGTTCGCTGGGCATGGCCGCGGGCGTGGTGCTGGGCTTCATCTTCCTCTATTTCCGCGAGAAGGTGCTCTATTTCATCCAGCTCGTCACGGGTCAGAATATCTGGGACCCGTCGGTGCGGTTTCTGGCCGATCTGCCGTCCAAGCCCGATCCGGTCGAGATTATCGTCATCTGCGCGATGGCGCTGATATTCAGCTTCCTCGCGACGCTTTATCCCGCGTTCAAGGCGGCGAATACCGATCCCGTGCAGGTGCTGCGCTATGAATAAGGTGCTGGAGGTCAGCGGGCTGAAGCGTAGCTTCACCCAGGGCGGGGTGACGATCGATGTGCTGCGGGGCGTGGATCTCAGCATTGCGCGCGGTGAGATGGTGGCGCTGCTCGGGCCGTCGGGATCGGGCAAGTCAACGCTGTTGCAGGCGGTCGGCCTGCTGGAAGGCGGGTTTGACGGGTCGATCCGCATATTGGGAGAGGAAGCGGCGAAGCTCGGCAATGACGGGCGGACGCGGTTGCGGCGCGATGCGCTTGGCTTCGTCTATCAGTTCCATCACCTGCTGCCGGATTTCACCGCTGTGGAGAATGTGATTCTGCCGCAGATAGTGCGCGATGTCGCCGATGCGGTGGCGCGGCAGCGGGCGGAGAGCCTGTTGTCGACATTGGGACTCGGTCATCGGCTCGATCATCGGCCAAGCCAGCTTTCCGGCGGTGAGCAGCAGCGCGTCGCGGTGGCGCGCGCACTCGCCAACCGCCCGGCGCTGGTACTGGCGGACGAGCCGACCGGCAATCTGGATGAGCGCACGTCCGATGTCGTGATTGACGAGTTCATCCGGCTGGTGCGCGAGGAAGGCTCCTCGGCGCTGGTCGCTACCCATAATGAACGCCTCGCCGCCCGCATGGACCGGGTGGTGCGTCTGCATGACGGGGTGTTGCAGGCCGCCTGATTGCGGTGGCGCGGCAAGCAAAAGGGGAGCGAAATCCGCTCCCCTCCGGCCCCCTGACCCCAGCTTCTTTGTGGGGCTTTATTCCGCCAGTGCGGCGAGTTTCGCCTTGTCGAAACTTCCCGCCATCGCCTTCAATGTGTCGAAGCTGTCGGCCTCGCCGCTGACCGAAACCATGAAGCGACTGGCGATGGTGGTCGAATATTTGCCGCGCTTCGCTTCGCTGTCCCATTCTTCCTGCACCATCTGACCGTCCACCGTGCGGGTGCGTTCAAAGCCGTGGTCGCTTTCCTTTTCCTGATTGACGTTCAGCGCGGCACCGATCCCGGCCAGTGCTCCGACCGCCGCCATATCGGTGAGTTCGATGCGGATCTGTTTATCGCCCAGTTCATAGCGGGCGCTTGCCTGTGCGCCGCCGACATTGCCCGCGCCCATGGACTGGGTTTCGACCGAGGTGCGCTTATAGCCGCCGAGCATGTCCGGTAGCATCGCCTTCAACTGAGCCGGATCGACCGGCTTCGCATCGGCGGAGCCGTCGGAGATGGCCTCCAGCTTCTTGGTGGCTTCCTCTATCTTGCCGGTGTCGATCGTGCCGACGCCGGGCACGGTCACCGATCCGCCGTCGCCTTCCATCACCACGCCCGGGCCTTTCATGCCGCCATACATGCCCATCCCGCCGAACATTCCGGCGACGGGGGCGAGCAGCGCACCGGCGATCAGCGACAGGACGATTGCCGCCACCGCGATCGCGGCAGTGCAAATGCCCGCCTTTTCCTGCGGCACCTTCATCAGCACCGGCAGGCCGGTATAGAGCAGGTAGAAGCTGTAGAGTCCGAGCAGACCGAGGATCGACAGGCCCGGTATCGCGGAGAAAATCCCCGCCAGCCAGGCCGCCGTCGCGCTGTAGACGGAGAGCTTGAACGCGTTGAGGCGATTGGCGGTGCCGTCAAATTTCGTCACCACGAAATCGGCGATCAGGGCGAGGATCGCGACCGACACCAGCGTCATCACATATTGGCTGATCGCCATCGGAATGGCGAGGCCGAAACCCGGCCGATAACTGAAACCGAAGGCGCCGTAGCCGATAAATGCGTTGCGCACGAAACCTGCCAGCGCCGGAATGGCGGCAAGGATCACCGCATAGCGCATATAGAGGCCGGAAATGCTGGCGCTCTCCGCCTCGATAACGGGCCATTCTTCCTTCGGTTTGAGCACGATGCCCTTTACCCGTTCCACAAGGCCGGATGGAGTCTCGATCGGATTGGAAGTGGTCATGGTATGGAAGTCCCCTGTTCTGAACCGGATGCCGCGACCTTTTGGTGGAACACATCATGACGACTGCGCTGTGTCAACGATCACGGCCAGTGTTTTGCCTGTTTTCACCTGTGGATAAGTCGTCGCGGGTCGTTGCGCCGACTCTGTTGGTCCATTAGTCTCCGGCGCATGTCTGCCATCTCCACCTCTGGCTCCACCCACGCCGGTTTCGTCCCGCTCCGCATTTTTTCCAGCTACACCATGCTCGATGGGGCGATCGACCCCAAGAAAATCGCGAAGCGGGCGAAGAAACTCGGTTTTCCGGCGGCGGCGCTGACCGATCGCAACGGCCTGTACGCGGCAATGGCCTATTCCGACGCGTGCAAGGGGGAGGGGGTTCAGCCCCTTATCGGCACGATGCTGTGTGTCGCCCGGCCGGATCGACCCGCCAATGCGGCGCCGGTCTATGACTGGCTGGCGCTTTATGCGCAGACCGACAGGGGCTATGACAATCTGTGCGCGCTGGTGTCGATGGCGCATCTCGACCGTCCGGTCGAGGAACAGGCGCATGTGCCGCTGGCCGCGCTGGAAGGACATAGCGATGATCTGCTCTGCCTGACCGCCGGAGGAGAAGGTGCGCTGGCGCGGCTTTATGCCGAGGATCAGCCGGATGCCGCGTGCGCTTATGCCGATGCGCTGGCGCGGCTGTTCCCCGACCGCCTCTATGTCGAGATCTGCCGCCGCCATGATCCGGTCGAGCAGAAATCCGAAGAGGCACTGATCGATCTCGCTTATGAACGGGGGCTGCCGCTGGTCGCGACCAACCCCACCTGCTACGCCGAGCCCGGTTTCCACGAAGCGCATGACGTGATGCTGTGCATCGCCGACAGCGCCTATGTCGACAGCGCGGACCGGCGCACCAGTTCGCCCGATGCATGGATGAAACCCGCCGCCGAAATGCAGCGCCTGTTCGCTGACCTGCCGGAGGCGCTCGCCAATACGCTGGTCGTCGCGCAGCGTTGCGCGGTGATGGCGCCCAAGCGCAAGCCCATTCTCCCCAGCCTTGCGGGCGATATCGAAGGCGAGGCGCGGATGCTGCGCGAGCAGGCGACCGCCGGGCTGGAGGCGCGGCTGGAAAAGGCCGGCATCACCGACGAGGCCGCGCGTAAGCCCTATTTTGAGCGGCTGGAATTCGAACTCGGCATCATCGTCCAGATGGGCTTCCCCGGCTACTTCCTGATCGTTGCCGACTTCATCCAATGGGCAAAGGCGCACGACATTCCGGTGGGGCCGGGGCGCGGTTCGGGCGCGGGCAGCCTTGTCGCATGGGCGCTCACCATCACCGATCTCGACCCGCTCGGCCTCGGCCTGCTGTTCGAACGTTTCCTCAACCCGGAACGCGTGTCGATGCCCGACTTCGATATCGACTTTTGCGAAACCCGGCGTGGCGAGGTGATCCGCTACGTTCAGGAAAAATATGGCGCCGACCATGTGGCGCAGATCATCACCTTCGGTCTGCTGAAGGCGCGCGCGGTGCTGAAGGACACGGGCCGCGTGTTGCAGATGAGCTATGGTCAGGTGGACCGGCTGGCAAAGCTGGTGCCCAATCATCCCACCGACCCATGGACGCTCGAACGCACGATGAACGGCAGTGCGGAGTTCGTCGCCGAAGTGAAGGCCGATGCGCAGGTGCAGCGGCTTGTCGATCTTGCGATGCAGCTTGAGGGCATGCCGCGCCACAGCTCCACCCACGCGGCGGGTGTGGTGATCGGTGATCGTCCGCTCAGTCAGCTCGTGCCGCTCTATCGCGATCCGCGGTCCGACATGCCGGTGACGCAGTTCAACATGAAATATGTTGAGAGCGCGGGACTGGTGAAGTTCGACTTTCTCGGCCTCAAGACGCTGTCGGTGCTGCAACGCGCGGTGCAGTTGCTGGCCAAGCGCGGGATAGAGGTGGATCTGGCGGCGCTGTCCTGGGATGATGAGGAGGTGTATGACCTGCTTCAGCGCGGCGACACGGTCGGCGTGTTCCAGCTCGAATCGGAGGGGATGCGCAAGACGCTCGCCGCCGTGCGGCCGACCAATTTCGGCGACATCATCGCGCTCGTCTCGCTCTATCGTCCCGGTCCGATGGACAATATTCCGCTGTTCGGGCGCCGCAAGAACGGGCAGGAGAAGATCGAATATCCGCATGACCTGCTGGAGCCGATCCTCAAGGAAACCTACGGCATCTTCGTCTATCAGGAACAGGTGATGCAGGCCGCGCAGATTCTCGCGGGCTACAGCCTCGGCGGCGCGGACCTGCTGCGCCGTGCGATGGGTAAGAAGAAAAAAGAGGAAATGGACGAGCAGCGCGCCATTTTTGTTAAGGGCTGCGCCGAAAAATCGAATATTTCCAAGGCCAAGGCCAATGAGCTGTTCGACTTGATCGACAAGTTCGCCGGTTATGGCTTCAACAAGTCGCACGCGGCGGCTTATGCGTTGCTCGCTTATCATACCGCCTGGCTGAAGGCGCATCATCCGGCGGAGTTTTTCGCCGCGTCCATGGCTTATGATATCCACCTGACCGACAAGCTGACCGTGTTTGTGGATGATATGCGGCGCACCGGCATCCAGTGCCTGCCGCCCGATATCAACCGCGCTCAGGCCGATTTTTCGACCGAGGTGGTCGAGGTGGAAGAGGGCACCGACCCGCGTCTTGCCGTCGCGGTGCGTTATGCGCTGGGCGGCCTGAAGGGCGTCGGCGAAAAGGCGATGGAACAGCTTGTCGAGGAACGGGATGCTAATGGCCCGTTCAAAAATCTCGATGATTTCGCCGATCGGATCGAACCGCGCCTGCTCAACCGGCGGCAACTGGAAAGCCTCGCGGCCGCGGGCGCGTTTGACGGGATGGAGCCGGATCGCGCCGGGGTGCATGCGGCGGCCGAGACGATCCTGTCGGTCGCGGCGAGCGCGGCCGATGCGCGCACCAGCGGACAGGGCGGTCTGTTCGGCGGCGAGAATACGCCCCATGCCGAGGTGCGTATTCCGCCGCATCAGCGCTGGTCCAACAGCGAACGCATGGCGCAGGAAAAGGAGGCGTTCGGCTTCTACTTCTCCGCTCATCCGGTCGACCGTTATCGCCATATCGCGCAGGCCAAGGGGGCGAAGAGCTTTGGCGAGCTGTGCTCTCAACCCGCACCCGAAAATGAGGGTGGTTCCCGCACCGGCGCGGTGATGGCGGCGCAGGTCGAATCGGTGCGCTGGCGCGAAACGAAACGCGGCTCGCGCTATGTGTCGGCGATATTTTCGGACAGCAGCGGCCAGTTTCAGGCGAGCTGTTTCGAGGAGGAAGGCTGCAAGCTGATCGCCGATCTGGCCGAAGGCGGCGAATGCGGGCTGATGACGGTGGAACTGGAACGGCAGCCGGGCGAGGACGTGCCGCGCGTCACCATCCGCACCGTGCAGAGCTTCGCTTCGGTGACGAGCGGCATGCGCATGGATTTGTGGATCGACATTGCAGACCCGGCGGCGGTGCCCCGTGTCGCTGCGTTGCTGGCGGGCAGCCGGGGCGGACGTTGCGAAGTGCGTATCCGCGCGAAGCTCGATGACGGACGGATTGCGGCGATGCGGCTGGGTCGCGATTTTCAGGCCAATGCCGAACTGATGGAAGGGCTCGCCGCGATCCCCGGTGTCGTCGGCGTGCAGGTGCCGCCGCCGCCGCCACTGCGGCTGGTGGGATAGCGGCCGGGGAGACCGCTCTCCGTTATTCCTTCAGGCCGAACAGCTGTGCTTTTTGTTCTTCGGTCATGTCCTGTTGTTTCGGGTACAGCGTGTCCTTGGTCGCATAGGCGCTGATCACCGCACCGCGCGCGCCCACCTGTTCGAACCAGCGTTTCAGATTCGGGAAATCGTCAAGGTCCTGTTGCTGCCGCTCATGCGAGGCGATCCACGGATGGATTGCCATGTCGGCGATCGAATAATCGCCCGCCACATGCTCCCGGTCGGCCAGCCTCCGGTCGAGCACACCGTAAAGGCGCGCGGTTTCCTTCACATAGCGTTCCATCGCATAGGGAATTTTCTCGGGTGCATAATGGTTGAAATGATGGTTCTGCCCGGCCATCGGCCCAAGGCCGCCCATTTGCCAGAACAGCCACTGCATCACCTCATTGCGCGATCGCACGTCGCGGGGCAGGAACTGGCCCGTCTTGTCGCCGAGATAGGTGAGGATCGCGCCGCTTTCGAACACTGAAATCGGTTCGCCGCCATCGACCGGATCGCGGTCGATAATGGCCGGGATGCGGTTATTGGGGGCGATGGCGAGGAAGTCCGGCGTGAACTGGTCGCCATTGCCGATGTCGATCGGGTGGACCCGGTGCTCAAGCTGCGCCTCGGCAAGAAAGAGGGAGACTTTCAGGCCATTGGGTGTCGGCCAGCTGTATAGATCGATCATTGCATTTCCCCGGCAGTGAAGTGTTCCAGATAAGATGAGCCACCGATTATTCCAGCGCTCGAGCGATTCTGGCGGTCAGAAAAGGCGATATTGTGCGCCTTCGGGCGGGCGGAACAGGTCGGTGCGCAAGGGGAGCCGCGCCTGCTCAACGCCATATCGGGCAAGGGCCTTGCGGAAGCGGGTGCGCAGCAGGTCCGCCCACACGCCCTGCGGGCGCATCCGGTGGCCGAAACGCGGATCATTGTCGCGCCCGCCGCGCAGGTCGTGGATGATCGCCATCACCTTGCCTGCCCGGTCGGGATAATGGGCGTCGAGCCAGTCCCGGAACAGCGGCGCGACCTCATGTGGCAGGCGCACGACAAGATAGGACGCGCCGTTCACGCCTGCGTCGGCGCAGCGTTCCAATATCGCCTCCATCTCATGATCGGTGATCGCCGGGATGACCGGCGCGATATTTACCCAGACCGGCACCCCTGCCTGCGCGAGCGCGCGGATCGCCGCGATACGCTTTTCGGGATGCGGTGCGCGCGGTTCCAGCGTGCGGGCGATTTTCGGTTGGAGGCTGGTGATGGACAAGGCGACCGCGACCAGCCCGTCGCGCGCCATGTCGGCCAGCAGGTCGAGGTCGCGCGCTATGCGGTCGGACTTGGTGGTGATGAGCAACGGGTGACGGCATTCGGCCAATATTTCGATACAGGCGCGGGTGATGCGCCAGTCGCTCTCGATCGGTTGATAAGGGTCGGTATTGGTGCCCATCGCCAGCGGTGCGGGTGTATATCCGCGCTTGCCCAGTTCAGCGCGCAGCAGGTCGGGGGCGTTCGGCTTGGCGAACAGCTTCGTTTCGAAATCGAGGCCGGGCGACAGATCGTGCCAGGCATGGCTGGGCCGGGCAAAGCAATAGATGCAACCATGCTCGCAGCCCCCGAACGGATTTACTGATTGAGTGAAACCTATGTCAGGGCTTTGATTTCTAGAAATAATTGTCCGGGCTTGCACCGTTTGGACGGTCGTCCTCAGACGCGGAATTTTCCCGTCGATTTCGTCACAAACATCGAGCCAATCCCCATCCGCTTCCCGGCTTGGTAGATTGAAGCGAGCTGACGCTTCGTTGTTTGTTGCTCCACGCCCTTTGATTGACATGGAGAACGTATAGGGAACATATCCGCTTTCCGGAAGGGGGGTAAAATGATATGAACCGCGAATGACCAATAGCGAGCCTGTAGAGCCACCCCGTAGCCAGACGCTGCCTCGGATGCCAATCGCTCGGATGTTTGAGTGGCTGGATCAAACGCAGAAGGAATTGCTGGACGCATACCAAGACCGCTTTTCGCGAGGCAGTCTGGTAGGACATCAACACTTCTTTTTGTATGGCGTAGCTAATCGCACTTTAGCTCAAACAAGGGCGTTTAGATATTGCATTGAAGACCGAAATGAACTGGTGGCGTCTGCGCTGTTGAGGTTGCAATTGGACACCGCAATGCGCCTGTACGCCCTATTTTGGATTTCCGATCCAAATACCTTTGCGGAGCAGGTTTTCCAAGGTAAGCAGATCGATCACCTCAAAGCTGCTGATGGCGAGCAGATGAAGGACAAATATCTTAGAGGTAAGCTCGTAGAAACATATCCGTGGATGGATTCGGTTTATAAGCAGACGAGTGGTGCAATTCATTTCTCAAGCCGGCATGTCATGTCTGCACTTGAAATAACGAATGTCGAAACGGGTGCCGGCCAGATTAGGTTAGGTCCAAACTCTCCCGGTCAAGCAATTGAAGAGTATACCGATTGCTTGGCAGCCTTCTTGCATATCAACATGATAATTGTGGCCGCTGTTAAAGACTGGTTTGATCGCTTTGACGTCTTCGTACGTGCGAAGCACGAGGATGAGGCAGCGCAATAGGCATTAACCATGTTCGCACCCACGATAGGCGTTGACCGATCGGTCGAAGGGGATGTCGGGGGAGCTGTTGCGGGCGATGATCGTTCGCGGGTGCTCCGCCGTCACCCTTGTGCGCGGAGGGGGGCTTGGCCCGTCTACCGCCCCGGCCATATCCAGCCAGTCGCCGTCGGCCTCTCGCACGGGCAGAGCGAATCGTGTGCTGACGCTGTTGCCGGGCGCGCCGCGTCCCTTGATGACGGTCATGCAGAATTGGAACATAAGAAGAACAAAAAGGCAAGCCGGGATCGGTGACGTGTGGCTGGCGGTGCCAAACCCATCGGAACCATTGCCTTTGCCGCCCCAGCGCACTATGTGCATGGCCAGCATCAAGAGTTGGGGCGACGCCCAACGCCAACCTGCCAGACCGGGCAAGGTGGCACTCCCTTTGCGGAGGATGTGGCCGATCCGGCAACCAAACGGACCCAGCCACTCGAAAGCGTCTCTCCTTCTCGCAGAAGGACGTTACGACAATGCCGATACGAATTCCCGATGACCTGCCCGCCTCGCGCACGCTGGAGGCCGAAGGCGTGATGGTCATGCATGAGGCGGACGCGATCCGGCAGGATATTCGCCCGATGCGGATCGGGCTGCTCAACCTGATGCCGGACAAGATCAGCACGGAAACACAGATCGCCCGGCTGGTCGGCGCGACGCCGCTTCAGGTGGAGCTGACGCTGGTGCGGATTACCGGCCACAAGCCGCGCAATACCGCCGCGCACCATATGGAAGCCTTTTACCGTCCGTGGGAAGATGTGCGGGAGGAAAAGTTCGACGGCTTCATCCTGACCGGCGCCCCGGTCGAACGCATGCCGTTCGAGGAGGTGACCTATTGGGATGAGATGACGCGCATTCTCGACTGGACCCAGACCCATGTGCACCGCACGCTGACCATATGCTGGGCGGCGCAGGCGGCGCTGCACCATTTTTACGGCCTGCCCAAGCATGAACTGCCGGCCAAGGCGTCGGGGGTTTTCCGGCATCGCGTGCTGGTGCCCGATTCGCCCTATATGCGCGGCATGTCGGATGATTTCTCGGTTCCGGTTTCGCGCTGGACCGAGGTGCGCCGCGAGGACCTGCCCAAGGGCAGGGGGCTGACGGTGTTGGCCGAGAGCGACGTGACCGGCCTGTGCCTGATCGACGATCCCGCACATCGGGCGCTGCACATGTTCAACCATCTCGAATATGATTCGACGACGTTGGCGGATGAATATGCGCGGGACAGCGTGACCGATCCGGCGACGCCGGTACCGGCCCATTATTTCCCCGGCGATGATGCAACGCGGCGGCCGGAAAATCGCTGGCGCGGCCATGCTCACCTGCTGTTCGGCAACTGGATCAACGAGATGTATCAGAGCACGCCGTTCGACATGGACCGGATCGGCGAGGGCAGGCAGGACAGCGCGGCGGCGGCCTGAATCGGGATCGGGTGTCGTCTCTTACTGGGAGCGGCGATGGGAAGCGGGTTTGCTCGCTTCCCATCACCGCGACCGGGTGACGGTCGGGGTTGAGAAGCCCGGGCGGGCCGTGCCCGGCGCCCCGGAACGGCGGTCAGACTTCCCGCAGGCGGGGCATCAATTCGACGAAATTGCAGGGCTTGTGGCGATTGTCGAGCTGGCTTGCCAATATGCCGTCCCACCCGTCTTTCACCGCGCCGGTGCTGCCGGGCAGGGCGAAGATATATGTGCCCCGCGCGACACAGGCGCAGGCCCGCGACTGGATGGTAGAGGTGCCGATCTTCTCATAGCTCAGCCAGCGGAACAACTCGCCGAAGCCGGGAATATCCTTGTCGCGCACACGGGCAAGCGCTTCGGGCGTGACATCGCGCCCGGTAACCCCGGTGCCGCCGGTGGTGATGATGCAATCGATCCAGAGATCGTCGATCCAGCGATGCAGCCGGGCGACGATCCGGTCGATAGCGTCGATCTCGATCGCCCGGTCCGCCAGATCATGTCCCGCCGCCCGGACCCGTTCCGCCAATATGTCGCCCGATCGGTCATCCTCCGGCGTACGGGTGTCCGAAATGGTGAGAAGGGCGATGCGGATGGGAGTGAAGGCGATGCTCTCGTCGATCGGCATGATCAGCGCGTCATCCGGTAACTGACCTCTACCGGCCTGCCGCCTTTCATCGTCGGGAAGGCTGGCCATTTGCCTTCGGCCATCGCGGTCATCGCCTCGGCCTTGCCACTGTCGCGCAGCTGGTACATCCAGTAATTGCGCATCACGATGTTCACATAGGCGCGGGTTTCATAATAGGGCAGCGATTCCATGAACAATAGCGGATCGCCGCCGTCGCGGACTTCGCTGTTCCAGCGCTGCACCGGTGCCGGCCCGGCATTATAGGCCGCCATCACCTTGGGCAGCAGGCCGCCGGTCGCGCTCATGTCGCGCAACTGTTCCAGATAACGCTGGCCATATTCCATGTTGGTGGACGGAGCGTGAAGGCGGTCGGTGCTGATCGCGGCGCCGGCCATGTCGCGGGCGGTGCCGGGCATGACCTGCATCAGGCCGCGTGCGCCGGCCGGGCTGACCGCGTCGGCGCGGAAGCTCGATTCCTGCAGCATATGGGCAAAGACCAGCGCGGGTTCGACCCGCCATCCGCCATCCGGTTTCCACTGCGGACGCGGGAAACGGGAGAAGCGGTCGGGTTCCTGTCCGGCCGGGCCGTGCTGGGACAGCCAGAGCTGCGTCGCGGGCAGATCGAGCGATGCGGTGAGGCCAAGCAGCGCGTCATAATCGCGGGTGCCGCCAATCTCTGCCTGACGCCGCAGCAGTTCGTCGGCAAGGCCATCCTCGCCAATATCATGCAGGGCCAGCGCGGCCTTGACTGCGGGTTCGCGATTGAGCTTGCGCAGGTCGGACCGGTCGGCCGTCGCCATGGTCGGGCGCGGCGCGGCAATGCCCAGCGTTTCGCGCGCGAGCATCCCGTAAAAGCTGTCTTCCTGACGCGCGGCCTGTTTCATCAGCGGTTCGACGCGCGCGGGCTGTCCGGCGTTCATCCAGGCGCGGGCGGCCCAATAGGCGCCCGCCGCGCGCATATCGGCGGTATTGGCGCGGTTGGCGACTTCGGTAAAGGAAAGGGCGGCAGCTTGCGGATCATTCTGACGCCAGGAGGCGAGGCCGTTGGTCCAGTGCGCCTGTATCGCCCAGTCGCTTTGCGATCCGGTTTCCAGCGTCTGCGCGGCGAGGCGGCGCGCATTGCTGTCGTCATTTTCGATATAATAAGACCAGGCGACGCGCTCGCGCGCTTCCGCAAGGCCGTCCGGCGACAGGCTGGATTCCGATCCGGCGATCAGGGCTTCGGCCCCGGCGGGATCGTCATTCTTGATGAAAGGCAGGATCTGCGCGATCAGCGCCTGCGCGGTGGCATCCTGCGTTGTCGGCGGGCTGTGGCGGCGGCGCGGGGCGGACCCCAGATACATCAGCTTTTGCACCTGCGGGCCATCGGGCAGCAGTTGCGCGCCGCGCTTTTTCGCCAGCCGCCCGAGCTGGTCTGCATCGGGCAGCCAATCCGCATGGTTGAGCAGGTCGAGCAGATCGAACAGCTCGGTCCTGGGCGAATCCTTCGCGGTGTAGAGTTCCGACAGAGCGACCGCGCGAACGGGGTCGTTGCTGTCCATCGCGAGTGCTCGGCTTTTCGCTTCACCCCAGTTCCCGGCGCGCAGCGCACCGAAAAAGGCGCGATAAGCGTCCTTGCCGCTGAGCGGTTGCACGGCCTGCACCGCGCTTGCCGTGTCGGACGGCGTACCGTTCATGTCCGGTTCCTCGGCCCGGGCTAGCCCGGCCCCGGTCGCCAGCGAACCGGCAGTCATCGCGATCAGAAATATTTTCACTGTCCCCAGCCCTTGACCAGTCCCCGCAAGGCCCGCCACGCATCCGCCTTGGCGGAGGGCTGACCAAGCATCAAACGCGGATGCAAAATGGATGCAGCCGCTAGCATGCTGCCGCCATGGTTAACAAAAGGTAAATTTTTCACGGCCTTGCCGACATCTGCCGAAAGCAGGGCACGGCTCGTCTGATCTCCGGCGAGCAACAGTGCGCCGGGCGCGGCCAGTGCGATATGGTGTCGCATCCGATGGGCCAGCGGTTCCATCATTTCTTCCGGAATCACGCCGCCGGGCGGTGCGATCATGCTGAGGCAGGCGATATGGCACTGGTCGGGTGTCAGGCCGATGCTGCGCATCATCGCGGTGAGCAGCGCAGTCGCGTCCGCGCGCAATGGCGCGCCGCCTTCGGCCGCCGCATCGGGGGCGGGCAGCACGATCATCAATTTCGCCGCCTGTGGTCCGGCGGGCAACAGGCGCGGCCCTGGCCATCCGCTTTCGGGCAGGCCGGGCGCGGTGGCGAGAAATTCCCGAAAGGCGGCAAAATCGTCGGGATAGCCATTGCCCGGGCGCTTGCCTCCATCATGGATGGTGTCATTGGCCGCTATGCGTGGTGTCGCCGGACGGGGGCGCAGCCAGTTGACATGGTCTTCGTCGATGGCGGCATCGACGCCGGCCAGCGCCCACCAGCCGAGCAGGGACTCCACCTGCATTCGCGCCAGACCGGTGTTCGACATGATTTCTCCCGCCATGGATTTCAGAAGTTCGCCCCGTTTTCCGCCCGGCGATTCGGATAAGGGGGTGTTTGCCGCATTCGAGGCCAATTGTGGACTCGCCGTTTTCGTTCGCATTTTTCCGATATTGCCCTTCGGCCACGGGTTGACGAATTCGTCAAGACGGGTCATCGCCTCCATTGTCGAACCGTTGGAACTGCACGCCAACCGGAGCCAGAGCAGCGCAAAGCATATACCGGGTGGAGAAGAGAATGACTGAACGCGAATCCATGCCTTATGACGTCGTGATCGTCGGCGGCGGGCCTGCCGGCCTGTCTGCTGCGATTCGCATGAAGCAACTGGCCAATGAGGCGGGCAAGGAAATCTCGGTTTGTATCCTTGAAAAAGGATCCGAAATCGGGGCGCATATCCTGTCGGGTGCGGTCATCGATCCCAGGGCGCTCGATGAACTGATCCCCGACTGGAAGGAGCAGGGGTGCAGCCTTGCGGAGGTTCCGGTTACCGACAATCAGCACTGGATGCTGACCAGTGCGACCGGAAAGCTGGCCTTTCCCCATTTCATGACGCCGGGCTGGATGCACAATAAAGGCACCTATACCGGCTCGCTCGGCAATCTCTGCCGCTGGCTCGCCGAACAGGCGGAAGGGCTGGGCGTCGAAATCTTCCCAGGCTTCCCGGCGGCCGAAATCCTTTATCATGAGGATGGCAGCGTGAAGGGCGTTGCGACCGGCGACATGGGCGTCGCCCGCGACGGCAGCCACAAGCCCGATTATCAGCCGGGCATGGAATTGCATGCGCGTTATACTTTGTTCGCCGAGGGCGCACGCGGCCACCTGACCAAGCAGCTCAAGCAGCAATTTGCGCTCGATGCCGATTGTCAGCCGCAGGTTTACGGCATCGGCATGAAGGAGCTGTGGGACATCGACCCGGCGAAGCACCAGCCGGGCCTTGTCATCCATACGCAGGGCTGGCCGCTGACCGATGCCTATGGTGGCGGTTTTCTTTATCATCAGGCCAATGGGCAGGTAGCGCTCGGCTTTGTCGTCGGTCTGTCCTATAAAAATCCCTATCTCTTCCCGTTCGAGGAGTTTCAGCGCTGGAAACAGCATCCGGAAATCCGCAAATATCTGGAAGGCGGGCGCCGCGTTTCCTATGGCGCGCGTGCGATCAATGAGGGCGGCTGGCAGGCCGTGCCGAAGCTGGAATTCCCCGGCGGCGCGCTGATCGGTTGTTCGGCGGGTTTCGTCAACGTGCCGCGTATCAAGGGCACGCATACCGCGATGAAATCGGGGATGCTCGCGGCCGAGGCGGCGTTCGCGGCGGTGGCGGCCGACCGGTCGGGCGATGAACTGACCGATTATGGCGTCGCGGTACGGGAAAGCTGGATCGCCGACGAACTGAAGCTGGTGAAGAATGCCGAACCGGCGGTTTCCAAATATGGCAACACGCTCGGCACGGTTCTCGCCGGTATCGACATGTGGATGCGCACGCTGAAGATCGGCCTGCCGATCACGATGAAGCACAAACCCGATTATACCAAGCTGTGGCGCAAGGAGCATTGCGCGAAGATCGACTATCCCAAGCCCGATGGCGTGATCAGCTTCGACCGGCTTTCCTCGGTGTTCCTTTCCAACACCAATCATGAGGAGGATCAGCCCTGCCATCTGCACCTGAAAGATCCGTCGATTCCGATTTCCTACAATCTGCCGCTCTATGACGAGCCGGCCCAGCGTTATTGCCCGGCGGGTGTTTACGAGATTGTCGGGCAGGACGAGGGCAATCCGCGTTTCCAGATCAACGCGCAGAATTGCGTTCATTGCAAGACCTGCGATATCAAGGACCCGACCCAGAATATCAACTGGGTGACACCGGAAGGCGGCGGAGGTCCCAATTATCCCAATATGTGATCCGCGCCGCATGATTGTCCGGGCGCTGAAGGCGGTCCCGGCGGCCATGCCGCTTGTCGCCGCGTTGCTGCTTCCCACGGCACCCGCCTTTGCCAGTCGGGAGCCGGTGGATATGTCGGTGATGCAGCTCGACAGCTATGCGCGGGCGCGACTGGCCGAGGCGGACGGGGCGCTGGTGTCGGCGGCGAGCGCCTATCGTGAGGCGGTGAAGCTCGATCCGGCCAGTGTGGAAGTGGCGGGGCGGGGCTATCGTCAGGCGGTGCTGGCCGGGGACAAGGCGCTGGCCTTGCAGACGGCGCATATTCTCGACGCTGCCGGGCGCTTGCCGCGCGATGGCGTCGTGGTGTTGCTGATCGATGCGATGGAGCGGCGCAAATGGCATGAGGCCAGCGTGCTGGTGGACCGGCTGGAAAGCGAAACCAATCTTGCCTTCCTCGTGCCGTTCATGCGGAGTTGGGTCTCGCTGGCCGAACGGTCTTATGATCCGCCGGTCGTGCCGCTGGACGCGTCCTATGCTGTCTTCGCGGTGCGCTATCTCGAGGAACAGCTGTTGTTGCAGCGGCTGGCGCTGGGGGATCGCGCCGGGCTGGACGACGCCTATGCGCAGGCCAAGGGGCGCAAGGTCGCCTTCGGGCCGGAAGAACGCGCGATGATCGCGGCGCGGTTCGCGGGCCTCGGACGCGAGGATCTGGCGCTCGATATTTTGACCGGCGGTAGCAATGCAGGGAGCGCGGAGCAAGCGGCGGCGGCGCTCAAACAGGCGAAGAAGCTGTATCGCAAGCGGAGTTTCTCGCCCCGATATGGTCTCGCGCTGTTGATGCAGCGGCTGACCAATGATCTGGCCGGGCAGGGAGAAGGGACGGCGACGCTCAGCATCGCCCGTATCGCCAGCTTTGCCGATCCTGCCAATGACGATATTCGCGTCAATGTCGCGCGGATTGCGCTGGCGGCGGATTATTCGGCGATGGCCGATACGGAGGCGGGCCGGGTCGCGGCATCTTCCCCGGCCTGGTTCGATGCGCAGACGGTGAGGCTGCGCGCGTTGCTCGATCAGGACAGGATGGAGGAGGCGGTCGCGCACGCGCGAACCCTTGTCGATCTGGATGGCGGCAGTGTGCGGTCGCTGCGCCTGTTCGGCGATGTGCAGGCCGCTAAAGGCGATTTTGCGGCGGCGGCGGATGCCTATGGCCGGGCGCGTCAGGCGCAGGGCGAGAAGGAGGATGCGGCGCTGCTGTTGCAACTGGGCGGCGCGCTGGAGCAGGCGGGCAACTGGCCGGCGGCAAAACCGATCCTCGAACGGGTGGTCGAACTTGCGCCTGACAGCGCGGTCGCACTCAACCATCTCGGTTATGCGCTGGCGGATCGGCGGGAGGACCTGCCCCGCGCGATCGCCCTTCTGGAAAAGGCCAATCGCATCCGCCCCGGAGAAGCCGCCTTTGTCGATAGTCTCGGCTGGGCCTTTTACCGCTCGGGGGCCTATGACAAGGCGCTGCCGCTGATCGAGAGAGCAGCGATGGACGAACCGGCCAATAGCGAGCTTAATGAGCATCTGGGCGATGTGCTCTGGGCGGCAGGCCGCCGGTTCGAAGCGCGCTATGCCTGGCAGGCCGCGCTGGTCGGGCTGGGGCAGGATGACGGGGAAGCGGAGATGCGCGAACGGCTCAGCCGCAAGATCGACGGCAGGGCAGTTCCCGCCCGACCATGAACGTCATCGGCGAAACGGCTTTTGCGAAGATCAATCTCGCGCTGCATGTCCGTGTCCGGCGGGCTGACGGTTATCATGAAATCGAAAGCCTGTTCGCCTTCGTCGATGATGGCGACCGGCTGAGCGCCGGGCCGGCGGACAGCTTGTCGCTGGAAGTGACCGGCCCCTTCGCCGCGTCGCTGGCGGGGGAAGGGGACGATAATCTTGTGCTGCGCGCCGCGCGCGCGATGCAGCGACATTTCGGCGTGCGTGACGGGGCGGCGATCCGCCTCGACAAGCGCCTGCCCATCGCCGCCGGGCTGGGCGGCGGGTCGGCCGATGCCGCCGCTGTGGCGCGGGCATTGGCACGGCTCTGGCGGCTGGATGCCGGGGAAGACGCGCTGGTGGCGGCGATCGGCGGACTGGGCGCGGACGTGCCGGTTTGCGTTTCCTCCCGCATGGTGATCGGGCGTGGCATCGGGGATGATATGACGGATTGGTCGGGTGCGGCGGCATGGGCCGGGCGGCCGGTGTTGCTGGTCAATCCGGGCGATGCTTGCCCCACCGGGCCGGTCTATCGGGCGTGGGACGGCGTCGACAGGGGGGCGTTAACCGATGATCCAGCCGGATGGCGCAATGATCTGGAACCGGGGGCGATGGCGCTGGTGCCGTCGATCGCCGGGGTGCTGGCGGCGTTGCGCGAATGCGCGGGCGCATCATGGGTGCGCATGTCGGGATCGGGTGCGACCTGCTTCGCTCTGTTCGACGATAGGGAGGTGCGCGATGCCGCTGAAAACAGGATCCGGGCCGCGCATCCGGGCTGGTGGACTATGACGGGAGCATTGCGATGAGCGAGGCCTTCACCCTGATCCATGGCGGGGACATGCCGATCCTGATCGTCTGCGATCATGCTTCCAACGCCGTGCCTGCCGATATCGATCTGCGGATCGATCCGGCATTGCTCGACCGGCATATCGCGATCGACATCGGCGTTGCCGAGGTGGCGGCGCTGCTGGCGGAGCGCCTTTCCTGCACCGCCCTATTGGGCGGGGTGTCGCGCCTTGTCATCGACCTCAACAGGGAACCCGACGCGCCCGCGCTCATTCCGCATGTCAGCGACGGCCATGCGATATCCGGCAATGACGGGGCGGACCGGCAGGCACGGCTCAACCGGTTCTACCACCCCTATCATGATGCGGTGACCGAAAGGCTGTCGGCGATGGAAAGCCCGTTCATCCTGTCGCTGCATAGTTTCACGCCGCATCTCGAAAGCGATCCGGCCCAACAGCGCCCGTGGGAGGTCGGTATCCTCTATAACCGGGATGATCGCGCCGCGCGCATCGCGATTCCGATGCTGGAAGAGGACGGCTTCGCCACCGGGGATCAACAACCCTATTCGGGCAGGCTGCTCAACGCGACGATGAACCGCCATGCCGAAGGGGGCGGCCATCCCTATCTGGGGGTCGAGATGCGGCAGGATATTGCCGGCACGGCGCAGGGGCAGTTGCGCTTTGCCGATGCCCTCGCGCCGATAGTGGAGCGGTGCCGCGCCTTGCTTGCATAAGCGGTCGCGGCGGCGTAGAGGCTGCCCATCGGAAAAGAGGCAGCATCATGACACATAAGTTTGACAAGTCGAAACTTCCCAGCCGCCATGTCTCGGTCGGTCCCGAGCGCGCACCGCACCGCAGCTATTATTATGCGATGGGGTGGAAGGAAGAAGATATTGCCAAGCCGTTCGTGGCACTGGCCTCCGCCGGTAATGACAGCGCGCCGTGCAACACCACGCTCGACCAGCAGGCCGACTGGGCGCGCGAAGGCGTGATGGCGGCGGGCGGTACGCCGTTCCGGTTCAACACCATCACCGTGACCGACGGCATCGCCATGGGCCATCAGGGGATGAAGGCCTCGCTCATCAGCCGGGAAGTGATTGCCGACTCGGTCGAGCTTTCGGTCCGCGGCCATTGTTATGATGCGCTGGTTACTTTTGCCGGATGCGACAAGTCGCTGCCGGGCATGATGATGGCGATGCTGCGCCTCAACGTGCCGTCGATCTTCGTCTATGGCGGGTCGATCCTGCCGGGTCGTTTCCACGACAAGGACGTGACCGTCGTCGACGTGTTCGAGGTGGTCGGCAAATATGCCGCCGGCACCTGCCCGCTCTCCGAAGTCATCGCGCTGGAAAAGGTCGCCTGCCCCGGCCACGGCGCGTGCGGCGGGCAATATACCGCCAACACCATGGCCTGCGTCGGCGAGGCGATCGGCCTCTCGCTGCCCAACAGCAACATGGCCCCGGCCCCTTATAAGAGCCGCGAGGAGATCGCGGTTGCGGCGGGCAAGCAGGTGATGGAATTGCTGGCGAAGAATATCCGTCCGCGCGACATCTGCACGCGCGAGGCATTCGAAAATGCGGCGCGCATCGTTGCGGCGACCGGCGGTTCGACCAATGGCGCGCTGCACCTGCCCGCAATGGCGAATGAATGCGGTATCGATTTCGACCTGTTCGATGTCGCCGAAATCTTCAAGACCACCCCCTATATGGCGGACCTGAAACCGGGCGGCAAATATGTCGCCAAGGATATGTATGATGCCGGCGGCATCTACATGCTGATGAAGTCGCTGGCGCAGACCGGCCTGTTGCATCTCGACTGCATGACCGTGACCGGCAAGACGCTGGGCGAGAATATCGACGAGGTGACGTGGAACCCGGAGCAGAAGGTGATTTACGACGCGAAGGCGCCGATCACCCCGACCGGTGGCGTCGTCGGCCTGAAGGGCACGCTGGCGCCCGATGGCGCGATTGTGAAGGTCGCGGGCATGAAGCGGCTTCAGTTCGAAGGCCCGGCCCGCGTGTTCGATTGCGAGGAAGAGGCGTTCGCGGTCGTCGAGGAACGCGGCATCAAGGACGGTGAAGTGGTCGTCATCCGTTATGAAGGGCCGAAGGGCGGCCCCGGCATGCGCGAAATGCTTTCCACCACCGCCGCGCTTTACGGGCAGGGCATGGGTGAGAAGGTCGCGCTCATCACCGACGGGCGCTTCTCCGGCGCGACGCGCGGCTTCTGCATCGGCCATGTCGGGCCGGAAGCGGCGGAAGGTGGCCCGATCGCACTGGTCGAGGATGGCGATATCATCAGCATCGATGCCGAGGCGGGCACGATCGATCTGAAGGTTGACGAGGCGGTGCTCATCGAACGCCGCAAAAAGTGGGAAGCGCGCACCAATGATTATCAGTCTGGCGCATTGTGGCGGTATTCCCGCAATGTCGGCCCGGCGCGCAAGGGGGCGGTGACGCATCCCGGCGCCAAGGCCGAGAAACATGTTTACGCCGATATCTGATCCGTGCCTGTCGGTGGAGCCGTGCGGCTCCGCCGATGAGCAGGGCTGAAATGGCGGATCGGATAAGGAGCGGGCCTGTCGAAGCGATGAAAACGGAACCGATCCTGACCGCCGCCGAAATGCGCGCCGCCGAACAGGCGCTGTTCGCGACCGGCATAGCCGAATATGATGTGATGGTGCGTGCCGGGCGCGCAGCGGCGGAAATCGTCTGGCGCGTGGGCGGGCATCGCGATGTGCTGGTGCTGTGCGGTCCTGGCAATAATGGCGGCGATGGTTATGTGATCGCCCGGCATCTATATGAAAAGGGCGTGCCGGTGCGGGTCGCGGCGATGGCCGATCCGGTAACGCCGAGCGCCCGGCAGGCGCGAACCGATTGGGAGGCAGTGGCACCCGCTCCGGTCGAGACTTTGATGACCGCCGCCCCGGCGCATCAGCTTGTCGACGCATTGTTCGGCACCGGCTTGACGCGGGGTTTGTCCGGGGAGCTTGCCGACCGGCTCGCGGAACTGGTGGGCGCGGCCACGCTTTCTTATGCGGTGGACCTGCCGAGCGGGATAGCCACCGATGACGGCGCGTTGCTGTCGCCGGTGCCGCATTATGATATTTGCATCGCGACCGGGCAGTGGAAGCGCGCGCATATGCTGCGTCCCGCCGCGGCCTGCTGGGGGCGGGCGGTGTGTTGCGACATTGGTACTGTGGCGCCCGATGCGCGGGTGCACCGGCTGGCCCAGCCTCGTCTTTCGGCGCCCGATGATGAAGCGCATAAATATTCGCGCGGGCTGGTCGCGGTGATTGCGGGCGAGATGGCGGGCGCGGCCGCACTGGCATCCGAGGCGGCGGCGCGCGGCGGCGCGGGTTATGTGCGGTTGCTTGGCGCGCAGGCCATTGTCGAAACGCCACATGCGATCGTGCGGGCTTCCCTGCGGGATGAGACGGCGCTGTCCGACGCGCGTATTGCGGCGCTGCTGATCGGGCCGGGACTGGGCCGGTCGGAGGCTTCTGCGGAAAAGCTGAAGGCGGGGCTTGTCCATCGCCATTCGGCGGTGGTGGATGCCGATGCGCTCTGGCATCTGGCGGAGACCGGATTTGCCGCCTTGCCGGAACGGGCGATAGTGACGCCCCATGCGGGCGAATTTGCGCGGCTGTTCCCCGATGTGACGGGCACCGTGATCGAGCAGGCGCTGGCGGGCGCGCGGCGATCCGGTGCGGTGGTGCTGCTCAAAGGGGCAACCAGCGTGGTGGCGGCGCCCGATGGTCGCGCCTGCGTCGGCGACCGGGCGAGCAGCTGGCTGTCCACCGCCGGAACCGGGGATGTGCTGGCCGGGCTGTGCGCGGCGCGGCTGGCGGTTTCGGGGGATCCGTTCCGGGCCGCCTGCGAGGCGCTATGGCTTCATGGGGAGGCTGCGCGACGGTCCCGCCCCGCTTTCATTGCCGACGATTTGCTGCGCAGCATGGGTGCAGCAATCGCGGCCTGCCTGTGAGGAATCCCATGCTGGTCTTAATGCCGATTTTCATTTCCGCCCATGACTGATCCGGGGCTTGTCATCCGTATTGCGGCCAAGGGAGATGGCGTGACCGCCGATGGCCGCCATGTGCCGATGAGCGCGCCGGGCGACCGGCTGCGCGCCGATGGCGGTCTCGATTTCGGGCCGCATCATGTCGATCCGCCCTGTCGTCATTACCCCTTGTGCGGCGGGTGCCAGCTTCAGCATCTCGATGAGGAGAGCTTCGCCGCCTATGTGCGGGACCGGGTGGCCGGGGCGCTGGTCGGGCAGGGCGTGGAAGCGGGCGAAGTGTTGCCCGCTCATGTGTCGCCGCCGGGCTCGCGCCGTCGCGCTGCGTTGCGGGCCGCCCGTTTCGGCCGCAAGGTGCATCTCGGCTTTTCGAGCGGGAACAGCCATCGCATCGTCGATATGGACATGTGCGCGGTGCTGGACCCGGCATTATTCGCGCTGGTGGCGCCGCTGCGCGATCTGATCGGGCCGATGCTGGGCGACCGGCGGGGATGTCAGGCGAAGATGACGCTGGCCGATCAGGGCATTGATCTGCTGATCGAAGGCGTAGAGGCCGACGGGCTGGAGGCGACGGAGCGGTTGATCGCCTTCGCGCAAAAGCACCGCCTTGCCCGCCTGTCTATCGACGATGGCTTCGGTCCGCAGACCCGCTATGAGCCGGAACCGGTGACGATCAGTTTCGGCGGCGTTGCGGTGGCCAGCCCGCCCCATGCCTTTTTGCAGGCGACGGCGGACGGTGAGCGGGCGCTGGTCGATGCGGTTCGCCCGGCGCTGGATGGCGTAGACATCTGGGCTGACCTGTTCTGCGGCATGGGCACATTCGCGCTGTCGCTGGGTGAAGGGAAACGCGTCTATGCCGCCGAGGCCGCGCGCGATCTCGTGCTGGCGCTGAAGGCTGCCGCCAATCGCGCACAGCGGCAGGTGGCGGTGGATCATCGCGATCTGTTTCGTCGTCCGCTGACGCCGGAGGAGCTCAACCGTTTCGGCGCGATCCTGCTCGATCCGCCGCGCGCGGGTGCGCGGGAACAGGTGGCGCAGCTTGCGGCTTCCACCGTTCCGGTCATCGCCTATATCTCCTGTAACCCGGGTAGCTTCGCCCGCGATGCCAAGACATTGATCGAAAGCGGCTATCGGCTGGAAAGTGTGCGCCCGGTCGGTCAGTTCCGTTGGTCCACCCATGTCGAACTGGCGGGAATATTCCGGCGATAGCCCGCCGGGCGCCGTGCGTGCGTCCGGGCCACAGCGATGCCATGGCCTGCCCCATATTTTACTGCATTTCCGGGGCGGGCGGATATTTCCCTCCGGCCCGGAAATGCTCTAAGGCAAGGATATGTGTAAAGATCGCGAAACCGGCCTTGTCCTTGATCCCAAATATGATGCCAACGGCCTCATCACCGCTGTCGTAACGGATGCGGGGAGCGGCGAAGTGCTGATGCTCGCCCATATGAATGCGGAAGCGCTGGCGATGACGCGCAGCACCGGTTTTGCTCATTTCTGGTCGCGCAGCCGGAAAAAGCTGTGGAAGAAAGGCGAAACCTCGGGCCATGTGCTGGCGGTGAAGGAGATGCGGATCGATTGCGATCAGGATGCGCTCTGGGTTCTTGCCATTCCGGCTGGTCCCGCCTGTCACACTGGCGAGCGGAGCTGTTTCTATCGCCGGGTCGGGCCGGATGGTCTGGAAAGGATCGATGCCTAACCACTCGACGTTATTGTTCTGCCTGTCGCTTGCAGGGCTGGTTGCGGGCTGTGGCAGGGTTGCGCCGCAGGCGGAACGGGTGGAAAATGGCGCAGCAAATGCCGCTATGACTCCTGCCGCCGCCGCGCTTGAACGGGCGGCGATTGATGCGGGGGTGATCGCCGACAGTGCCCATATGTCGCCGGTGGGCCTTTATCGTCATCGTCATGAAGCAGGACGCGACAGCCTCTGCATTGTGCCGGGGAGCGATGGAACGATGTGGTTCGGACTGGAGGCTATGTTCGGGGAAAATATCGAATGTCACGGCCATGGCACGGTGCGGCGTTCCGGCGACCGGCTGGTGATGAATTTCGCCCGTTCCGCCTGCCTGATCGTAGCGCGTTATGAGGGCGACCGCATCATGTTGCCGGGCGCGCTTGATGTCGGATGTGAGCGCCTGTGTTCAGAGCGGGGGACCCTGGAAGGCGTGACCTTCCCCCGCGTTTCCGCCAGTGCGTCGGTTGCGGCGGATGCTCGTTCGGTCAAGGGAAGCCCGCTTTGCTCCCTCTGACGGGGTTGACGTAAACGTAAACGTAAAATAGAATCCGACCCATGAACAAGACGATGATACATCCCGGACGGGTCGATGTGCCCGATCTGCGGCAACAGGATAGGTACAGCATTTCGGAACTGGCCACCGAGTTTGAGGTAACGCCACGCGCGTTACGCTTTTATGAAGATGAGGGGCTGATCTCTCCCCATCGCAAGGGGTCGACGCGCATTTACGGCAAGCGCGACCGGGCCCGTCTGGCCTGGATCTTGCGCGCAAAGCGGGTCGGGTTCAGCCTGGCCGACATTCGCGAGATGATCGACCTTTACGATCTGGACGATGGCCGCGCGAGGCAGCGCGAAGTGACCATCAGGAAATGCCGGGAGAGGATCGGCCTGCTCGAGCGGCAGCGGGCGGATATTGACGGTGCGATCGATGAACTGGCTGCTTTCGTGGCATTGGTGGAAGCGGCGATAAAGCTGGAGCCGTCCGACTGAGACAGCGGACGAGCAGGGGATCGCGGGTGGCCGGGACTATTGGGTGACAGAGGCTGGCCAAGCCGGATCGTGAAAAAGAAACGTATAAATGCAGGAGAGCAGGTGATGCCTAGTTATAATCCGCCGGTCAGGGACACGCGCTTCATTCTCGATCATGTGCTGGGCCTTGGCCGCCATGAAGGCAAGCCGGGATTTGAGGCGGTGTCGGCCGATCTCGTTTCGGCGGTGCTGGAAGAAGGCGGCAAGTTTGCGGCGGAGGTATTTTTCCCGCTGAACCGGTCTGGCGATGAACAGGGCTGCACCCGTCATGCGGACGGCAGCGTCACCACGCCCGATGGGTTCAAGCAGGCCTATGACCAGTTCGTCGCCGCAGGCTGGACCACGCTGCATGCGCCTGTCGCCTATGGCGGGCAGGGCCTTCCGTCCGCTGTCGCCACCGCGTTCAGCGAATATATGATTGCCGCCAATCAGTCGCTTTCCATGTATCATGGCCTTACCGCCGGGGCGATCGAGGCAATCCTCGCCAAGGGCAGCGATGAACAGAAAGCCGACTGGTTGCCCAAGATGGTCGCGGGGACATGGACCGGGACGATGAACCTGACCGAGCCGCATTGCGGCACCGATCTCGGCCTCATCAAGACCCGCGCGGTACCCAATGCGGATGGCAGCTTCGCGATCACCGGGACCAAGATCTTCATTTCCGCTGGCGAACATGATCTTGCCGAGAACATCATTCATCTGGTGCTGGCCAAGACGCCGGGCGCACCGGAGGGCAGCAAGGGCATTTCCCTTTTCATCGTGCCCAAATTTCTGGTGAATGCGGACGGGACGCCCGGCGAACCCAATGCGGTGTCGTGCGGATCGATCGAGCACAAGATGGGTATTCACGGCAACGCCACCTGTGTGATGAATTATGACGGGGCGACCGGATGGATGGTGGGCGAGGAGAATAAGGGCCTTGCCGCGATGTTCATCATGATGAACACGGCACGCCTGCTGGTCGGGGTGCAGGGGCTGGGGCTGGCCGAGGTCGCCTATCAGAATGCCGTCCATTATGCGCGCGAACGGCGGCAGGGGCGGGCGCTGACCGGTCCCGCCGACCCGCAGGAAAAGGCGGACCTGCTATTCGTCCATCCCGATGTCCGCCGGATGCTGATGGAGGCCAAGGCCCTTACCGAGGGGATGCGGGCGCTGATGCTCTGGGGCGGGTTGCAGGTCGATCTGGCCGAACATGCGGAGAGCGAGGAGGAGCGGCAGGCGGCCGACGATCTGCTGTCGCTGCTGACCCCGGTGATCAAGGGCTATGGCACCGATAAGGGGTTCGAGATCGCGGTCAATTGCCAGCAGATTTTCGGCGGCCATGGCTACATCCGCGAATGGGGGATGGAGCAATATGTGCGCGATGCGCGCATCGCCCAGATCTATGAAGGCGCCAATGGCGTGCAGGCGATGGACCTGATCGGGCGCAAGCTGGCGCAAAATGGCGGGCGGGCGATCCAGCTTTTCTTCAAGACCCTCGCCGCCGAGGTGGCCGAAGCGAAGCAGGATGAGCGGCTTGTCGCTCTGGCCGAGGCGCTGGAAAAGGCCAACGGGCAACTTCAGGCCGCGACCATGTGGCTGATGCAGAATGCGATGACCAACCCGGAAAATGCCGGGGCGGCCGCCTATCCCTATATGCATATCATGGGCATTGTTTCGACTGGCCTGATGTGGCTGCGCATGGCCAAGGCGGCGCTGGAACGGATCGATGCGGGCGATGACGACAAGGCCTGGCTGGAGGCAAAGCTGGTGACGGCGCGCTTCTATGCCGAACGGATCATGCCCGATGCCGGGGCACTGCGCCGCAAGATCGAGGGTGGGGCAGAAAGCCTGATGGCCTTGCCGCCTGAAATGTTCGCCGACCGGTAAGAACCGCCGCCGGGTGCAGTCCCTTGTAGTGCTTGGCCCCTTGCAGCGCTTGACCTGTCGGAATGCGATGAAGGTGGTTCATCGCATTCCGGTTAAGCCTGCGCGGCGGCAAAGCATTTTCAGGCTGCGGTGCGTCCGCCGCGCTGCCGCCCGGGTTACGGCTTCCCGCCCTTATTCGGGCAGGAAGTCGGGAACGGAAAGATAGCGTTCGCCGGTATCATAGTTGAAGCCGAGAATGCGGCTGCCCGGTGCTAGTTCGGGCAGCTTTTTTCCGATCGCGGCGAGTGTTGCCCCGGACGAGATGCCGACCAGCAGGCCTTCCTCGCGTGCGGCGCGGCGGGCCATGTCCTTCGCGTCGCCCGCATCGACCTGGATCACGCCATCCAGCAGGCGGGTATCGAGATTGGCCGGAACAAATCCTGCGCCGATGCCCTGAATCGGGTGGGGGCCGGGCGCGCCGCCGCTGATGACCGGAGACAATGCCGGTTCGACGGCGAAGACCTTCAGCGTCGGCCACTCCTCCTTCAGCGCCCGCGCAGTGCCGGAAAGATGACCGCCGGTGCCCACGCCGGTGATGAGCACGTCGATCGGCGAGTCGGCGAAATCGGCGAGAATTTCCTGCGCGGTGGTGCGTGCATGCACCTCCACATTGGCCGGGTTTTCGAACTGTTGCGGCATCCACGCGCCGGGGGTTTGCGTGACCAGTTCCAGCGCGCGTTCGATCGCGCCCTTCATGCCCTTTTCCTTGGGCGTCAGGTCGAAGCTCGCACCATAAGCGAGCATTAGCCGCCGCCGCTCGATCGACATGCTTTCCGGCATGACGAGGATGAGCTTATACCCTTTCACCGCCGCGACCATCGCCAGCCCGACGCCGGTATTGCCGGAGGTCGGCTCGACGATCGTGCCACCGGGTTTCAACTCGCCGCTCTGTTCCGCCGCCTCGATCATCGCCAGCGCGATACGGTCCTTGATCGATCCGCCGGGGTTGGACCGTTCCGACTTTACCCAGACCTCGGTCCCGCCCGGGAGGTCGCCATAGAGCCGGTTGATCCGGACGTGCGGCGTATGGCCGATGGTTTCGAGGATATTTGCTGCCTTCATGTCTCAGCTTTCCTTCCGCTTGCCCGCCGCACTGTCTCTGGGCGGATCGAATGAACGTGCGAGTCTAAGCTCCGGATAGAGCTTCGACCAGATCAATGTGATGACAATTGCGCCGGCGCCGCCAAGAATGATCGTCGCGACGGGGCCGATAAATGCCGCCATGAAACCCGATTCGGCTTCCCCCAGTTCATTGGAGGCGGAGACGGTGAGGTGCGAAACGCTGCTCACCCGCCCGCGCATCGCGTCGGGCGTATGAATCTGGATCAGCGATTGACGGACATAGACGGAAAACATGTCGGCACAGCCCCAGACCATCATCGCGCCCAGCGCGACCGGCATGGCCCATGCGGGGGATAGAAAGGCGGTCGCGCCGAAGACCATGGTGGCGAGGCCGAAGACGATCACCGCCGCCAGCATTTTGAGGCCGACCTCATGCCGTAGCGGCCGGCATGAAAACCAGAGCGCCGTGACCGCCGCGCCGATTGCCGGAGAGGCGGCGAGATGCCCCAGCCCGGTCGGCCCGACATGAAATATGTCGCGGGCATAGACGGGGAGCAGCGCCGTGGTTCCGGCCAGCAGCACCGCGAACAGATCGAGCGTGATCGCCGCCGCCACCAGCCGGTTGCCCCGGACATAGGCCAGTCCGTCGATCATCTGGCGGATCGGGCGGCGGCTGGTGTCGCGGGTGGGCTGCTTCACCTTGCCGATGCACCCCAGTGCGACAATGGCGATGCTGAACAACAGGACGGCAAGCGCATAGGCGCCCCAGTGCCGGATCGCAAAGGCATAGCCGCCAATCGCCGGGCCGATGATGACGCCGACCTGCCAGACGGTGCTGGAGAAGGCGATCGCCCTTGGCAATGCAGGTGGCGTTACCAGATTGGGCGCGAGCGCGGACAAGGCGGGGCCACTGAAGGCGCGGGCCACCCCCAGGAAAACCGCGATGGTGACTATGATGGGCAGGTTGATCCAGCCTTCCCATGTGGCGATGGCCAATGTCGTCGCGCAGGCCAGTTGCAGCAGAGCCGTGGCCTGCGCAATGTGGCGCCGGTCGAAATGATCCGCCACCCATCCGCTGACTGGTGTCAGAAAGAAAAGCGGCAGGAATTGCGCAAGGCCGATAAAGCCGAGCTGCGCGGCCGCGGCATTGGTACTCATGGTCTCGCGGGCGATGCCATAGGCCTGCCAGCCGATGACCAATATCATCGCATATTGCGCGACATGGGTGGAAAGGCGCGCGATCAGATAGAAACGGAAGTCGCGGAAATGCAGGGGGTGGGGCGGAGCATTGCCGGAAGGGCCGGTGCTGGTCATGGCGGTGCTTTGAACGGGTCGCCCGATTACGGCAACACAGAATTACTGGCAGGCGGCAAATTTCATCTGTTGCCGATCAGGCTGCGGTCACGAAGCTGTCGATTACGCGCTTGCGACCGGCTTGCTCGAAGTCGATTTCCAGCTTGTTGCCGTCAATTGCCGCGATCGTGCCATAGCCGAATTTCTGGTGAAAGATGCGCTGGCCAAGGCCGAGATCGTCGCGCGGTTTTGCCGCCATGGAGATGGCCGGGGAACGGGCCTCCTGCGGGGCGGCGGACAAGGACGGGGAGGCGCCGCCGAAATTGCCGGAACGGGTCGCGCGTTGCCAGCCGGGGCCGCGTCCGGCGCCGCGCGCCGTATCGCGAAACGGATCGGGCTGGTCGGCCCAGTTGGCGCGCCACAGGCTGGCGCCCCCGCCGATAGTATTTTCCTCCTCGACATGATCGGCGGGCAGTTCGCCGATGAAGCGAGACGGGATGGAACTGGTCCACTGGCCGTAGATGCGGCGATTGGCGGCGTGGAGGATAGTGCAATGGCGCCGCGCGCGGGTGATCGCGACATAGGCGAGGCGGCGTTCCTCCTCCAGCGCGGAAAGACCGCCTTCATCCAGCGCGCGCTGAGACGGGAAAACGCCTTCCTCCCACCCCGGCAGGAACACATGGTTGAACTCCAGCCCCTTGGCGGCGTGGATGGTCATGACCGTGACCTTGCGCTCATCCTCGGCGGCGTCATTGTCCATCACCAGGCTGACATGTTCGAGAAATTCGCCCAGCGTTTCATAATCCTCCATCGCGCGGGCGAGTTCGGACAGGTTTTCCAGCCGCCCGGCGGATTCGGCGGTGCGTTCCGCCTGAAGCATCGCGGTATAGCCGCTCTCGTCCAGCAGGATGCGGGCCAGTTCGGCATGGGGGAGGGTGCTTGCCATATCGCGCCAGCGGCCGATATTGGCGATGAAATTGGTGAGCGATCGGCGCGCCTGCGGCGTCAGTTCGTCGCTGTCGATGATGCGCGTGGCGGCGATGAGCAGGGGCAGCCCTTCGGCACGGGCGAGCCGGTGGATCTTCTCCACCGCCTTGTCGCCGAGCCCGCGCTTGGGGACGTTGACGATACGTTCGAACGCCAGATCGTCGGAGGGTTGCGCGACGAGGCGCAGATAGGCGAGCGCGTCGCGTATTTCCGCGCGCTCGTAAAAGCGGAAGCCGCCGACAATGCGGTAGGGCAGGCCGATCTGGATGAAGCGGTCTTCGAATTCGCGGGTCTGGAACTGCGCGCGCACCAGAATCGCGAAATCGTCGAACGGCTGGCCGGCGCGATGCAGGCTCTCTATCGTGTCGCTGACGGTGCGGGCTTCCTCCGGCCCGTCCCACACGCCGATGACGCGCACTTTTTCGCCGACATCGGTTTCGGTCCACAGGCTCTTGCCCAGCCGTTCCGAATTACCTGCAATCACGCCCGACGCGGCGCCCAGAATATGCGGGGTCGAGCGGTAATTCTGTTCGAGCCGGACGATTTTCGCGCCCGGAAAATCCCGTTCGAACCGCAGGATATTGGCGACCTCCGCGCCGCGCCACGAATAGATGCTTTGGTCATCGTCGCCGACGCAGCAGATATTTTTCCGCTCCTGAGCGAGTAGGCGCAGCCAGAGATATTGGGCGCTGTTGGTGTCCTGATATTCGTCCACCATGATATAGCGGAAGCGCTGCTGATACTGCGCCAGCACGTCGCGCTCACGGCGCAGCAGGGTCAGCGGGTGCAGCAACAGATCACCGAAATCGCAGGCGTTGAGCGCGAGCAGCCGCTCCTGATAGGCGGCGTAAAGCTGTTGTCCCTTGCCATGGGCATAGGGTTCGGCCTCGGCCGGGCCGACATCGGCGGGGGTCAGGCCCTTGTTTTTCCACTGGTCGATCAGGCTCGCCAGTTGCCGCGCGGGCCAGCGTTTCTCGTCTATCCCCTCGGCCTGAATCATCTGTTTCAGCAGGCGGAGCTGATCGTCGGTGTCGAGAATGGTGAAATTGCTTTGCAACCCCATCAGTTCGGCATGACGGCGCAGCATCTTCGCGCCGATGCTGTGAAAGGTGCCGAGCCAGGGCATGCCTTCCACCGCCTCGCCGATCAGGCGGCCGACGCGCTCGCGCATTTCGCGCGCCGCCTTGTTGGTGAAGGTGACGGCGAGAATTTCGGACGGATAGGCGCGCCGCGTCGCGATCAGATGGGCAAGGCGCGCGGTCAGCGCCGCCGTCTTGCCGGTGCCTGCCCCCGCCAGCACGAGCACAGGTCCCTCGGTCGTCAGCACGGCCTCGCGCTGCGGTTCGTTCAGACCGGCGAGATAGGGTGGTTCGGCATTGGTCAAGGGCAGGGAGGGGGTGGACATGGATGAACAATTAGGGAACAAATGGATGGGGAGCAAGGGCGTTGCGGCACGGTGTCGTTCCCTTTGACCGGCAGGAAGGAGAATGTCCATGGTCAGCGGTGGCTGTCAGTGCGGCGCGATACGCTATGATGTCGATGGAGCGCCCGAGCACAGCGCGCTCTGCTACTGCACGGATTGCAGGAAGAGCAGCGGCGCGCCGATGGTGGGGTGGGCGCTGTTCGCCCGGTCCGGGGTCAGGATCGAGGGCGAGCCGGTTATTCATGCCTCTTCCGCCGATGCGCGGCGCCATTTCTGCGGGACATGCGGCAGTTCGCTCTTCTACACGAATGAGGCGGCGTTTCCCGGCATGATCGATATCACGACCGGTTCGCTCGATGATCCCGATGTCTGTCCGCCTGCCGCGCATATTCAATGGGCGGATGCGCCGCACTGGATGGCGCGGCTCGATAGCCTGCCCCGGTTCGACCGTTTTCCGGGCTGAACCGGAAAGCTTATTCCGCCACCGGGCGCAGCAGGTGCAGACGCGCCTTGCCGATGTCGCGCATGGTTTCGGTTTCGAACCCCTTCACCGCGATATCCTCGCGCCGCCCGGTTTCGATGCTGATCCATGTTGCCGGACCGATCCAGCCCAGTCGCGCGAGCTTGTCGAGCGCGACCGCGCCCGCGCCGGAACCATAGGGCGGGTCCATCAGGATGAGGTCGAGCGGTTTCTGCGCCGGCCCCAGCGCCAGCACCGAGGTTGCGCGTATATCTGGCCGCTCGAGACCGAGCTTCGCCGCATTGGCGCGCAGCGCGTCCAGCGCCGCGCGATCCTGCTCGACGAAGAGGCAGCTTGCGGCACCGCGCGACAGCGCCTCCAGCCCGAGCGCGCCCGATCCCGCGAACAGGTCGGCGACGGCCAGCCCCTCGAAATCCCCGATGCGGCTGGCCAGCATCGAGAACAGCGTTTCGCGCGTGCGGTCGGCGGTCGGGCGGGTGGTGTCGCCCTTCGGCGCGACCAGCGGGCGTCCGCGCCATGCCCCCGAGATGATGCGCATCAGCCCATCCCCTTCAGCGCATGGAGGAAGCGATCGAGATCGCCCTTCTTGATTTCGATCAGCGCACCCGGCTCCGAATCGGCAAGGTCGAACGGTCCATAGCGGGTGCGGATCAGCCGGTTGACCTTCAGGCCGAGATATTCGAGCACGCGCCGCACTTCGCGATTCTTGCCTTCGGTCAGGGTCAGTTCGATCCACTGGTTGCGCCCGGTGCGCCGTTCCAGATTGGCGTCGATCCGGCCATAGCGGATGCCTTCGACCTCCACGCCTTCGATCAGTTCTTCCAGCTGCGTCTGGCTCACCTCGCCAAAGGCGCGGGCGCGATAGCTGCGCTCTATCCCGGTCGAGGGCAGCTCGAGTCGCCGCTTCAGTTCGCCGTCATTGGTGAGCAGCAACAGGCCTTCGGTGGTCATGTCGAGCCGTCCGACCGGCATCAGCCGGGGCAGGCCCTGCGGCAGCACGTCATATATGGTCTTGCGACCGGAAAAATCGCGTTCGGCGGTGAGGCAGCCCGCAGGCTTGTGGAACAGGAACAGGCGGGTGGCCTCGGCGCGGGCGACAGGTTGGCCATCGACCGTCACTCCGTTCAATGACGGGAGCAATGTGGCGGGGGTGTCGAGCGTGACACCGTCCATCGCGATGCGCCCCTCGGCGATCATCCGTTCGATTTCGCGGCGTGAGGCGATGCCGGCGCGGGCGAGCAGCTTGGCAATGCGTTGCGGTTCGCCCGAAGCGCGCGGTGCGGCTGGCGATGAGGCGGCACTGGCGCTCTTGCGCGGTGCGGAAGGGCGCGTGGTGGGGGATGCTGATGCACCTGTGCGCCCGCGCGTCGGGCGTTCGGCGGGTTTGCCGCGAACAGGCTTGGGGGTCTGGCCCTTGCCGGAGAAATCCGATCTGGCAGAGGTGGGGGTGGATTGTCCGGATGCGGACCGGCCAGGCGCCGATCTGGATTTCAGGGGCGGGCGAACGTCCTCACGCTTCTTTCCGGGGGAGGCGGGACCATTGGTCTTCCCTTTGCGGGCAGGGGCTGCGCCGGCTTTGCCCTTGTTTTTCGCTGGGGCATCCGGCTGCACACCCCAGCTTTCCGCGACTTTACGCGCCATTTCGTCGCGGTTCGGGCGCGGTGCGGCATCGGCGCGCGGCCGCGGCGGACGCTTGCCGGGCGCGGCGCGGGAGGGGCGGGGGGAACGGGGGGGCTTCATGGATCGCCCATGCCCGAGTCCGCGCTGTAACGCAACTGCGCCAGATGGATGCACACGCCCGGTCGCAAGCGGGGCTGGCGGCGGAAGGGATTTCCGCTACAAGCGCGGGCAGCGATAAGGAGGACCGGCACGATATGACGACGGATCAGACGGCTGTGCCCGGTTGGCGCGCGGCTTTGCCCAAGGGAGTGAGGCCTTATACCGAAGCGGCGCCGGTCGCGTCCTTCTTCCTCGGAATATCCTCGGGCTTTCCGTTTGCGATGATCGGCGCGACGCTGACCACCCGGCTGGCGCAGGACGGTATCGACAAGAAGGCGGTGACCGCCTTCACCCTTGCTTTCCTCGTTTATAATTTCAAGTTCCTCTGGGCCTGGGTGGTGGATGGTGTGCGCATTCCGGTGCTGGGGCGTCTGGGGCAGCGGGTTTCCTGGCTGATTCTGGCCGGGCTGCTGGTGATGGTGGCGGTGGCCAATCTGGCGCTGGTCGATCCGAAGACCAGCCTGATCCAGACCGCTTATGCGGCGGTGCTGGTCGGTTTTGCGGGCGCGACCTTCGACATTGTGATCGATGCCTATCGCATCGAGATATTGAAACCGGAACAGCTTGGCGTGGGGTCGGGCATGACCCAATATGGCTGGCGCATCGGGTCGGTCGCGGCTGGTGGGCTGGCGCTGGTGCTGGCGGCGCGGGTTGGCTGGCATGCGGCCTATCTGGCCTGCGCGGGTTTTGCCTTTCCGGCGATGCTGGTCGGCCTGATCATGGGGGAACCGCGGCGGCATCGGGAAATTTCGAAAAAGCATGACAGGAAGGAACTGGGCGAGGCGATTATCGGCCCGCTGGTCGAGTTTTTCCAGCGCAAGGGCGCGCTGCTCGTGCTGCTCTTCATCCTGCTGCACAAGATTGGCGACACGCTGGCGAACCTCACTTTTCGTTTGTTGTTCAACGATCTGGGCTATTCGAATGACGAAATCGCCCTCTATGATGTGGGCTTCGGCTTCTGGGCCTATCTGATCGGGATTTTCGTCGGCGGGGCGGTCTATGCGCGCATGGGCATGAAACGCTCGGTGATGCTGAGCCTCATCCTGATGGCCGTTTCCAATTTCAGCTTTGCCGCGCTTGCCGCCGCCGGGCACAGCAATATCGGCATGGCAGGCGCGATCGGCTTTGAAAATTTCGCCAGCGGCATCGGCGGTGTCACCGTGATCGCCTATTTTTCGGCCTTGTGCGACCTGCGTTTCACCGCGTCCCAATATGCACTGATTTCAGCGGCGGCAAGCATTGTCGGCCGGTTCCTGACCGGGACGACCGCCGGGGCGTTGATCGAGACGATGGGCTATGTCAATTTCTACCTGCTGACGACATTGGCTGCCCTGCCCGGCATTCTGCTGTTTTGGTGGATGATGCGGGTCGGGCTGGTGGATCTCAGCGTCGGCAGCGCGGGTAAGGAAAACGGAACCGCCGACGCGGATTGAGAACGGACGGTTTTACCGCAGCGGCGATCCCAGATCGGCGAAGCAGGTCGAAACCGCCTGAAAGCAGATCGCCGCGCCGAGCGCATTGTCAGTCGCCAGCAATTCGCAGGCATCGTCATGACTACGGTCGATCTGCCATTCTTCGCGTCCCATCGCCCGCAACATGGCCGCTTCGTCGCGGGTCAGGCGGCCGCTGCATGGCGGCGCGAGCTCGATCCGCCGTTGCGACACGCGGGAAAGTTCAAGCATCAGCGCGCGCATCAACACCAGCGGGCGGCGATAGGTGCGGCCGAACCAGCCGAGCATCAGTGCCGCCGCACCCGCGTCATTCACGCCGCCGATCGCCATCAGGCGGGCGGCCTTCAGGAATATCATGCGGGATGCCTCGGCGCGGGTCGCCCCGATCGGGGGGCTGGCGGCTGCATTACGGTCGCGGGAGAGGGGAGGGGTGAAGGGGGCGGACATGAGGGGGCTCCTTTGCTGAGGAACCGTCATGTTATACTAATGATAATGATTTGCAATAACGTTAATCGGGATATTGCTCATTCGCCCGTAATATCTCCCCGGCAAGGTAGAGCGATCCGGCGATCAGCAACGGACTGGAATCGCCTTTCGCGCCGATCGCCCGTGCCGCCGCATCAATGTCGTCATGGGCGTCATGGCCAATGCCCCAGCGCGCGGCGAGATCGGCAAACACCTCCGGTGGGTGGCAGGCATGGCCGCCGACCGGCAGGCTGTGGATATGGCCGATCCTGTCCCTGAACGGAGCGAGAAAGCCCTCGACATCCTTGTTCGCGAGCATCCCGATCAGCAGCGTCAGCTTCGGCGCATCCGCTGCATCGCTGTGGAAATGGCGGGCCAGCGCGCTGCCTGCCGCCGGATTATGACCGCCGTCGAGCCAGATGTTCCGGTCCGCCGCAGCGGCGTTGAGTTTCGCGACCAGCGGACCCCGCGTCAATCTTTGCAGGCGCGCGGGCCATGTCGCCCACAGGGGGGCGGTGTGGAGGGCGGATTCACCGATCCGCACCGCCTGCTGATGCCGCAGCATCGCGACGGCAAGGGCGAGGTTCATCGGCTGATGCGGTCCGGCGAGGCGCGGCAGGGGCATGTCGAGGCGTCCCTGCGCGTCGTGATAATAGAGGCGCTCGCGATAGACGGCGGCATCCCATGCTGTTTTCATCGGCAGCCAGCGTGCATCCGCTTCGGCCGCCCTGGTCGCGATCGCGGCGGCGACATGGGGTTCGTAATCCATCGTGACCAGTGGTACGCCGGTCTTGGCGATTCCTGCCTTCTCGGCGGCAATCTGCGCAATTTCTTTGCCGAGAAAGGCCTCATGGTCGATGCCGAGCTGGGCGATGCCGCACACCGCCGGGTTGGCGATCACATTGGTGGCGTCGAGCCTGCCACCCAGCCCCACCTCGATGATGCAGGCATTGGCGGGATGCTCTGCAAAGGCAAGGAAGGCGGCAGCCGTGGTGATCTCGAAAAAGCTCGCGCCGATGTCCTCGGCACTGTCGAGCACCCGTTCCAGAGTGCGGGCCAGCCGCGCATCGTCGATCAGGGCGCCATCCACGCGGATGCGTTCGTTGAACCGTACCAGATGGGGTGAGGTGTAGATATGAACGCTGTGCCCTTCCGCCTCCAGCGCGGCGCGGAGGAAGGCGCAGGTCGAGCCCTTGCCGTTGGTCCCGGCGACGTGGAAGACCGGCGGCAGTGCCTTGTGCGGGTCGCCCAGCCGGGCGAGCAGCCGGGTGATGCGGTCGAGCCCGAGAATGTCTGCGCCCGGCGACAGCATTGCCAGCCGGTCCAGTTGTGCCTGGACCGCGGGATCGTCGGAAACGGCATGGTCTGCCATGGCGAGGGGCCCTTGCGGCTGGTCGGGTCAGGCCGCCTTGCGCGGCATCAGATAGGCGGCAATCTGGGCCAGCCTTTCCTTCATATCCTTGCGATCCACCACCATGTCGATCATCCCATGGGCGAGCAGATATTCCGCGCGCTGGAACCCTTCGGGCAGTTTTTCGCGAATCGTATTCTCGATCACGCGCTGGCCTGCGAAGCCGATCAGGGCGTTGGGCTCGGCAATCTGAATGTCGCCCAGCATCGCATAGCTGGCGGTGACGCCGCCGGTGGTCGGGTCGGTCAGTACGACGATATAGGGCAGGCCCGCATCGTGCAGTTTCTGGATCGCGACCGTCGCACGCGGCATTTGCATCAGCGACAATATGCCTTCCTGCATGCGCGCGCCGCCTGCTGCGGTGAAGATCACATAGGGGCATTTGCGCTTGATCGCTTCCTCGATGCCCTGCACGAAGGCCGCGCCGACCGCGACGCCCATCGATCCGCCCATATAGGCGAAATTCTGGACCCCCATCACGATCGCTTTGCCCTCGACCGTGCCGGAAGCGTTGATGAGCGCGTCCTGATCGCCGGTGGCCGCGCGCGCGGCCTTGATACGGTCGGTATATTTCTTCGTGTCGCGGAATTTCAGCGGATCTTCGCGTACATGGGGCACCGGCAGCACGGTGGCGCTGCCTTCGTCCAGTATCTGCGCGAAACGTTCCTTCGGGCCGATACGGCCGTGGTGGTTGCACTTGGGGCAAACGGAGAGATTCTCCTCCCATTCGCGGGTGAAGACCATCTGGCCGCAGCCGGGGCATTTATGCCAGAGATTGTCCGCGCTCTGTTCCTTCTTCGCGATGAAGGGCAGGGCATTGCGAACCCGGTTGATCCAGCTCATCGGGCGACTTCCTTCTGTTCCAGCGCCGCGCGCAGCGACGCGGTATAATCCTGTACATGGGGGGCGGCGGCTGCGCCATGGGCGGCGATGATGTCGATGATCGCGGACCCCACGACCACGCCGTCGGCAACGGTTCCGACCGCGGCGGCCTGTTCGGGCGTGCGGATGCCGAAGCCGACCGCGACCGGTAGATCGGTGCCGGATTTGAGGTGGGCGATCGCCGCTTCGATGCTCGCCTGCGCCGCCTGCTGCTTGCCGGTAATACCCGCGACCGAGACATAATAGAGGAAGCCGCTGCTTCCCTGCAGCACGGCGGGCAGGCGCGCCTTGTCGGTGGTCGGCGTGGCGAGGCGAATGAAGTGCAGCCCTTCGGCGCGCAGCGCGGGGCCGAGTTCCTGATCCTCCTCGGTCGGAATGTCGACGCAGATCACGCCGTCAACGCCTGCCTCTTTTGCCGCCTTTGCGAACCAGTCCGGCCCACGCCGGATCATCGGATTGGCATAGCCCATCAGGATCAGCGGCACATGGGGATGACGCTGCCGGAAAGCGGTGGCGATGGCCAGAATGTCGGCGGTTTTCGTGCCCGCGCCCAGCGCGCGCAGGTTCGCCGCCTGAATGGCCGGGCCGTCCGCCATCGGATCGGTGAACGGCATACCCAGCTCGATCAGGTCCGCACCGCCCGCGACCAGCGCGTCGAGCATGGCCCCGGTATCGGCGGGCGTCGGATCGCCGCCGGTAATGAAGGTGACAAGCGCCGCGCGGCCTTCATCGCGGCATCTGGCGAAAGTGGAGGAGATACGGTCAGCGGTCATGATCAGATCTCCACCCCCAGCGCTTTGGCGACGGTGAAGATATCCTTGTCGCCGCGCCCGGACAGGTTGACGACGATGATCTTGTCCTTGCCCATGGTCGGCGCGATCTTTTCGACGGCGGCAAGCGCATGGGAGGATTCCAGCGCCGGGATAATGCCTTCGAGGCGGCACAGGCGCTGAAACGCCTCTAATGCCTCCTTATCGGTCACCGGTTCGTAGCGGACCCGGCCGATATCGTTCAGCCAGGCATGTTCCGGCCCGATGCCGGGATAGTCGAGCCCCGCCGAAATGCTGTGTGCCTCGGTGATCTGGCCGTCCTCATCCTGCAGCAAATAGGTTTTGTTGCCGTGGAGAATGCCGGGGAAACCGCCCGCGATGCTGGCCGCATGCTGCCCGGTTTCAAGGCCATAGCCCGCCGCCTCGACGCCGACGATCTCGACATCCTTGTCGTCAAGGAACGGATGGAACAGGCCGATCGCATTGGACCCGCCGCCGACTGCGGCGATCAGCATGTCGGGCAGGCGGCCTTCGGCTTCCATGATCTGCTCGCGGGTTTCCCGGCCGATCACGCTCTGGAAATCGCGCACCAGTTCGGGATAGGGGTGCGGCCCCGCGACCGTACCGATGATGTAGAAAGTGTCGTGGACATTGGCGACCCAGTCGCGCAGCGCCTCGTTCATCGCATCCTTGAGGGTGCGCGCGCCGCTTTCCACCGCGCGAACCTCTGCGCCGAGCAGCTTCATGCGGAACACATTGGGCTGTTGCCGTTCGACATCGAGCGCGCCCATGAAGATGGTGCACGGGATGTTGAACAGCGCGGCGACGGTCGCGGTGGCGACGCCATGCTGGCCCGCGCCGGTTTCGGCAATGATCCGGGTCTTGCCCATGCGCTTGGCCAGCAGAATCTGGCCGATGCAATTGTTGATCTTGTGCGCGCCGGTGTGGTTCAGTTCTTCGCGCTTCAGATAGATTTTCGCGCCGCCCAGTTCTTCGCTCAGGCGCTGGGCATAATAAAGCGGGTTGGGCCGTCCGACATAGTGGCGCAGCAGATACTGGAATTCCTCCTCGAATTCGGGATCGGCCTTGGCGGCGCGATATTCCTTTTCGAGATCGAGGATCAGCGGCATCAGCGTTTCGGCGACATAGCGGCCGCCGAACTGGCCGAAATGGCCGCGATCGTCGGGCTGGGTGCGAAGGCTGTTCGGGGCGGTGAGGGAATCGGTCATGGTCATGTCAATCTTTCCGACAAAGGGTCGTATCGCGTGCGGCAAAAGGGGCAGCGATCAGCGCCATCGTGTCGGCAGGCGCTCGAAAGAAAGGGCAGGCGTCAACATTGCGACACCGCATTGCAGAAGGCGATGATTTTGTCCACATCCTTGATACCCGGCGCGCTTTCGACGCCGGAGGAGACATCGACCAGCGGCGCGCCGGTCAGGCCGATCGCCTGCGCCACATTATCGGGGTCCAGCCCGCCCGAAAGGCCCCATGGCCCCCCGGCGCGATAGCCCTGCATCAGTTTCCAGTCGAAGCGCAGGCCCATGCCGCCGGGCAATTGCGCGCCATCCGGCGTCTTCGCATCGAACAGGATCAGGTCGGCGATGTCGCGATAGCGGTCGGCGCCGGCAATGTCGGCGGCGGTCTTGACCGAAATCGCCTTCCACAGGCTGACGCCCGGAAACCGGTTGCGCAGCGCCGCCACCCGCTCGGGCGTTTCCTTGCCATGGAGTTGCACCGCGTCGAGCCGCCCTGCGGTGACGATCCGGGCCAGCATCTCGTCCTCAGGGTCGACGACCACGCCAACCCTGGTCACATGGGCAGGCACGCGCTGAGCGAGTGCCGCCAGCCGGTCGGCCTCCACATGGCGCGGGCTTTTGGCGAAATGGACGAAGCCGACATGGCTGGCCTCTGCGCGCAGGGCCGCGTCCAGCGTTTCCGGCGTCGACAGACCACATATTTTGAGGGCGATTCGGGGCATGGGGCCGCTCTAGAGCATTTTCAGAATGACCGGAAATGGTCATTCGGTTCGAACATGCGCTCCTTCCAAAGACCTGCCGTTTTTCAGGCTGATGAGCGTTCGACGTCTATCTCAAATGGTCTGGAACGGAAATCATGTCCGTTTTTGCGGTTGCGCGGCGGGTACGTTGGCCTGTTTGCGACCGTTCCTGAGATGGATCCTGAGGTTGGCGACAGGCCGAAACCGAGGACGCCCGGCCGTTTCCGGTCGGGCGTCCAAGGCATTTGTCTGAAAGCCGGAGTTTATTTTGCCTGAGGGGCCGCCGCTGAAGCATCGGCGGGCAGGCCGCCGAGCTGGCTTACCAGCTTGGTATAGGCATCGAGATAGGCGAGCACGATCACCTGCCCGATTTCGGTGTTCTGATAACCGCCGCCGCCAGCACCGGCGAGACCGCCCCACCAGCCGGCACCGCCCGCCGCGCCGAAGCTGAGATCGGATTTGCGGTAATAGCCCTCGGTCAGCGCCTCTTCCACCGTGGTGCGGGCGTTGACGATCGACAGGGTGACATTGGCTTCCTTCTTCTTGATATTGATGCCGCCTGCCAGCGCACCGAAGGTCGACCGGCCGAGGAAGCCGCCGAGCACGCCGCCCAGCGCATTGCCGCCGCTATTGCGGTTGGTCGAGACGATGTCGGGCTGAAGGAAATAGTCGGCGGCCTTGACCTGGCCCTTGCCGAGGTTGGAACCTGATTGCAATTCGCCCTGATCGGCGAGGGCGCGTTCCATCGCGCGATTCTGCATCGAGCGGCCGCGATTCACCAGCGTGAAGCAACCCGATTGCTGAATGAACACGCGCAAAATCGCTTCCGGGCTGCCGAGGCTCAGCTCGCGCCACCACTGCGTATCGGGTTCGACGATCGCGACCGTACCCAGCTTGCGCGTGCACCGCGGAATGTCCTGCGTGCCTTTCGCCTGAGCCTGACGGCCGGACGAGCCTTTTTCCTTTGCCATAGCCGGGGTCGCGGCCATTGCGACGATCGAGAGCGCGCCCACCAGCGCCTTTATCTTACCCATTATTTCCACCTTTCAGAGAACAGAAAAACCCACGAATTTGGTCATTATCTCTGCGAACCCTTATCAAGGGTGACCTGTATCACATGGTCGTTCAATCTCAAGTCGCTTAGGGGCAGGTTCCCTGTCTGTCGATCCCTGCTTTGGGGGGTGTTCAAGCATGGGTGACAGGGCCCCGCGCCCCTGCTATCGGCGCCCAATGGCTGACCTTTCGCACATCCGGAATTTTTCGATCATCGCCCATATCGATCATGGGAAGTCGACGCTTGCCGACCGCCTGATTCAGCGGTGCGGCGGCCTCTCCGACCGGGAGATGACCGCGCAGGTGCTCGATAATATGGAAATCGAGAAAGAGCGCGGCATCACCATCAAGGCGCAGACGGTGCGGCTCGACTATCAGGCGAAGGACGGTCAGACCTATGAGCTGAACCTGATGGATACGCCGGGCCATGTCGACTTCGCCTATGAGGTGTCGCGCAGCCTTGCGGCCTGCGAGGGCGCGCTGCTGGTGGTGGACGCCGCGCAGGGCGTGGAGGCGCAGACGCTGGCGAACGTCTACCAGTCGATCGAGCACGACCATGAGATCGTGCCGGTCATCAACAAGATCGACCTGCCCGCCGCCGAACCGGAAAAGGTGAAGGCGGAGATTGAGGAAGTCATCGGCCTCGACGCGTCCGACGCGGTGCTGGCCAGCGCGAAATCGGGCATCGGTATTGACGAGATACTGGAAGCCATCGTCCGGAAGATACCGGCGCCCAGGGGTGACCGCGATGCGCCGCTGGAGGCGATGCTGGTCGATAGCTGGTATGATCCGTATCTGGGCGTCGTCATCCTTGTGCGCGTGATGAACGGCGTGCTGAAAAAGGGGCAGCAGATCAAGTTCATGATCGGCGGCACCGAGCATCTGGTCGATCGTGTCGGCTGTATGCGCCCGAAGATCGAACAGCTGCCCGAACTGGGGCCGGGTGAGATCGGCTTCATCACCGCACAGATCAAGGATATTGCGCAGACCCGCGTCGGCGATACGATAACCACGGTGAAAAATCCGGCGACCAAGCCGTTACCCGGCTTCAAGGAAGTGCAGCCGGTGGTGTTCTGCGGCCTGTTCCCGGTCGACGCCAATGATTTCGAGAAGCTGCGCGAGAGCATCCACAAGCTGCGCCTCAACGATGCGAGCTTCAGTTTCGAGATGGAAACCAGCGCCGCGCTCGGCTTCGGCTTCCGCTGTGGCTTTCTCGGCCTGCTGCATCTGGAGATTATTCAGGAGCGGCTGACCCGCGAATATGATCTCGATCTCATCACCACGGCGCCGTCGGTGGTGTATGATATTCACATGAACAACGGCGAGCTGCGCCAGCTTCATAACCCGGCCGACATGCCGGACCCCAACCATATCGATGTGATCGAGGAACCGTGGATCGAGGCGGTCATCTATGTGCCGGACGAGTATCTGGGATCGATCCTGAAACTCTGCCAGGACCGGCGCGGCATTCAGAAGGACCTGACCTATGTCGGCGGGCGGGCGCAGATCACCTATGAACTGCCGCTCAACGAAGTGGTGTTCGATTTTTACGACCGGCTGAAGTCGATCTCGCGCGGCTATGCCAGCTTTGACTATCATCAGATCGGGATGCGCGAGGGCGATCTCGTCAAGATGTCGATTCTCGTCAATGGCGAGCCGGTCGATGCGCTGTCGATGATCGTCCACCGCAGCGCCGCCGAGGCGCGCGGGCGGCATATGTGCGAGCGGCTGAAGGATCTCATCCCCCGCCACCTGTTCAAGATCCCGATTCAGGCGGCGATTGGCGGCAAGGTGATCGCGCGCGAAACCATCGCGGCGCTGCGCAAGGATGTTACCGCCAAATGCTATGGCGGCGATATCACCCGCAAGAAGAAGCTGCTGGAGAAGCAGAAAGAGGGCAAGAAGCGGATGCGCGAATATGGCAGCGTGCAGATCCCGCAGGAGGCCTTCATCGCCGCGCTTCGCATGGGTGACGAGAACTGATCCGGACAGTCGGCGCCTTGTGATGCGCAGGGCATCGCGGTGAATTTCTTCTGACAGGCGCTGGCTTGCGGCCGGCGGCATGATATGGTCTGCGGATGGGAGCGGCTCAGCCGCATTTCGGGGGGACCATATCGCTCATGTCATTGATGCTTGCCGCTGCCGCCACCGCAGCCTTGACCAGCCCCAGCCCGGAGCGCATCCGGGCGGATGTCGGGGCGCTGGTCGGGTTCGGGACACGTCATACCCTTTCAAAGACCGATGATCCGAAGCGCGGGATCGGCGCTGCCCGCCTCTGGGCGGTGCGACGGTTTGAGGCGATCGGTAAGGCCTGCGGGGGGTGCGTGACGGTCGAACGGATCGGCCGCAGCTTTACCGGTCCGCGCGCGCCTGACGGTGTCGAGGTGATCGATGTGCTTGGCGTGCAGAAGGGGGCAGACCCGAACCGGGTCGTCATCATCGGCGCGCATATCGACAGCCGCGCCGGGGATGTGATGGATTTTACCTCCGACGCGCCGGGCGCCAATGATGACGGGTCGGGTGTGGCGCTGGTGATGGAGGCCGCACGCCTGTTGTCGCAGCGCCGGTTCGACGCGACCATCATCTATGCGATCTTCTCGGGCGAGGAACAGGGCTTGTGGGGCAGCCAGTTGCTCGCCGAAACCGCGCGGGAACGCGGCTGGCGGGTTGATGCGATGCTCAACAACGATATTGTCGGCAACTCGATCGGGCAGGGCGGCGTTCGGGATGCGGGGCGGGTGCGCGTCTTTTCCGAGGGCATTCGTGCGTCCGAGGATCTGGCGCAGCAAATGGCCCGCCGCGCCGAAGGCGGCGAGGATGACGGCCCCAGCCGTGCGCTCGCCAAGGCGATCGACGAGCTTGCGGATGGCCTGCCCGGCGGGTTCGATGTGGTGCTCGATCGTCGGCCCGATCGCTATGGCCGGGGTGGGGATCATACGCCGTTCCTGAAACTCGGCTATCCGGCGGTCCGGTTCAGCGTGGGGGCGGAAAACTGGGATCGGCAGCATCAGAATATACGGGTCGAAAAGGGCATAGCCTATGGAGACACTATTGATGCGATGGATTTCGATTATCTGGCGAAGGTGACCGCGATCAATGTCGCGGCTGCCGCCCGGCTGGCCGCGGCGCCCTCCGCACCGGCCGATGTCTTCCTCAACGGGGCCTTGTCGCGGGATACTAATGTCCGCTGGATGCCGGTCGAGGGGGCGGTGGCCTATCGCGTGCGATATCGGCGCAATGACGGGCAGAACTGGACCGGCATGCAGGAAGTGACGGGCACGGATGCCGTGCTGACGCAGGTGCCGGTTGACGATCATCTGGTCGGTGTTTCGTCGCTATCGGCGGACGGCGCCGAAAGTCTGGTGACGCTCGGCCGCCGGGCGCCCGCCCGCTAGGGGCCTGACCCCAGGGTGACTGTCGATCCGCCCTAAGCCTGTTGCCGTGGCCGCCCTGCGGCGTTACGGGCGATATGACTTTGAATTTCGGGAGATCAGGCATGAGCGGCGACGAAGATTATGTGTTCGACGAGGAAACGGGCGAATGGATGCCTGCCTCTGAACTGGCGGCGAAACAGGTGGCGGCCGATATGGTCGAGGTGCGGGATGCGGTCGGCAATCTTCTGGCCGATGGCGATCAGGTGACGCTTATCAAGGATCTGGAGGTGAAGGGCGCGGGCCAGACGCTGAAGCGCGGCACGCTTATCAAGTCCATCCGTCTGACCGGCGATCCGCAGGAAATCGATTGCCGTTATGAAGGGATCAAGGGACTGGTCCTGCGTGCGGAATTTGTGAAGAAGCGGTGATGCCTTTCGGGCGCCGCCGATCGGGGAAGGAGTAACAGATGACCGATGCGTTCACGGCTCCGTCGGTGCTTGTGCTGACCACCGGCGGCACCATCGACAAGGCTTATTTCGATGCGCTGTCCGCCTATCAGGTGGGCGAGACGCAGATCGGAAAGTTGCTCGAAACGGCGCGCGTTGCCTGCCCCCATGAGGTGCGCGAACTGATGCGCAAGGACAGCCTCGAACTGAATGATGAGGATCGCGCGACCATCGCCGCCGCGGTGCGGGATGCCACGGCCACGCATATCGTCATCACCCACGGCACCGATACGATGACCGAAACGGCCAGGGTGCTGGGCGATGCGGGCGGCAAGACGGTCGTATTCGTCGGCGCCCTTTCCCCCGCCCGCTTTGCCGAAAGCGACGCGCCGTTCAACCTAGGCATGGCTTTCGCGACCGCGCAGGTGGCCCCGCCGGGGGTGTATATCACGATGAACGGCACCGTCTTCCCGGCCAGCAGCGTCGTCAAGGACCGCGCCCGCGGAGCCTTCGTTTCGCGCTGATAGGCTCAACCGAGGGCGGACTGCCGGAAACAGAATGTCCTGACCGGGGGGGCAGGGTCGCTCCACGCGGCGCGCCGTTGCCCGCGGCGGGCTGGTGCGTTTGCTGCATAATGCCGGGTAGGTGGATGCCCCGTGAGGATTCGAACCTCAATTGACGGAGTCAGAGTCCGTAGTCTTACCTTTAGACGACGGGGCAATGGAGGCGCCGCTCTAGGCGTCGAAAATGGCGCTGTCAAGGGTGTTGGCGCATGGATGTCCGCCATCGCCCTGCAGCCATGGCGCGGCGCTTGTCCGGGGGGGGCTGACGTAACGGGAAAATGCCTTTGCGGTGCGATGGTGCCGTCTCTCTTGCGCTGTCGGGCGACTCGTCTTACGCTCATCGGCAAGTACCGGCCCATGCTGAGGGGTCGGAGAGCATTAAGTGAGTGTAATGATTATGGCGTATCAGGGCCGCCCTGCGCCGCGTACCGTCCGTTCGGGCGGGGGGTCCGGGCAGGACCGAGCGACGACCGCGAATATGGCCGTGCCTTCGGGAAAGGCGCGCTGGCCTTCCCGCAAGAGCTATGCCGCGATCGATCTGGGAACCAATAATTGCCGTCTGCTGATCGCCAAGCCGTCCGCCGATGGCTTTGTTGTCGTCGATGCCTTTTCCCGAATCGTCCGGCTGGGCGAGGGGCTGGCGGCGACCGGAACCTTGTCCGAAGCGGCGATCGAGCGGGCGATTTCGGCGCTTTCCGTCTGTGCCGACAAATTGTGCCGCCGTCAGGTGACGCTGGCGCGCTCGGTCGCGACCGAGGCCTGTCGGCGTGCGGCCAACGGTGCCGAATTCATCGAGCGGGTTTATCGCGAAACGGGGATCGCGCTCGACATTATTTCCGCGCAGGAAGAGGCGCGGCTGGCTGTGCTGGGCTGTCACGCGCTGCTCGAGCCCGGCGACGGGCCTGCGCTTATCTTCGATATAGGCGGCGGGTCGACTGAGCTGGTGCTGGTGGACAGCAGCGGTCCGGCACCCCGCATCATCGACTGGCTGAGCGCGCCCTGGGGCGTGGTGTCGCTGACCGAAAGCGAAGCGGATGATATGGGCAACAGGAAAGGGCGGCTGGCGGCCTATGAACGGATGCGCGCGCGCGTGGCGGAAAGCTTCGCCCCATTTGCCGCGCGCCTACCCGATGCGCAGGGGACGGAAAGGCTGCTCGGTACATCGGGTACGGTGACGACGCTGGCCAGCCTGCACCTCAACCTGCCCAAATATAATCGCCGGATGATCGACGGGCTGATCGTGCCGACGCCGTCGATGCGCGGGATCGCGCGGCGCCTGTCGGGAATGGCGCTGGATGAACGCCGCCGCCTGCCGAGCATCGGCACGGAGCGGGCCGATCTGGTCGTTGCCGGTTGTGCGATATTGGAAGGCATAATGGATGTCTGGCCTGCGGAACGGCTCGGCATTGCCGATCGCGGTATCCGTGAGGGCATTTTGCGATGCCTGATGGATCAGCGCCTGTGAAAGGGATGATCCTGTGAAACCGATGAGGAAGAAGGAAGACCGGGCATGACGCGAGGAACGGGCGGCGGCAAGGTCCGCGTGAAAACCGCGAAGAACCGGAGTGCGCAATCCACCCGCTGGTTGCAGCGGCAGTTGAACGACCCCTATGTCAAACAGGCGAAGGCGGAAGGCTGGCGCAGCCGTGCCGCGTTCAAGCTGATCGAACTGGATGAGAAATTCGGCCTGTTGAAGAAGGCGCGGCATGTCGTCGATCTGGGGATCGCACCGGGCGGCTGGTCGCAGGTGGTGCGCAAGGTCGTGCCGCAGGCCAAGGTGGTCGGTATCGATTTGTTGCCGGTCGATCCGATCGAAGGTGTCACCATTTTCCAGATGGATTTCATGGATGAGACGGCCGATGCAAAACTGCGCGAGGCATTGGGCGATGCGCCCGATCTCGTCTTGTCCGATATGGCGGCCAATACCGTCGGCCATGCCCAGACCGACCATTTACGCACCATGGGGTTGGTCGAGGCGGCGGCCTGGTTCGCGATCGAGCATCTTCAGCCCGGCGGGACCTTTGTGGCCAAGGTGTTCGCGGGGGGAACCGACCGGGATCTGCTCATCACGCTGAAGCAGAATTTCACGACCGTCAAACATGCCAAGCCCCCGGCAAGCCGCAAGGGCAGCAGCGAATGGTATGTGGTGGCGCAGGGATTTAAGGGACGAGAAAAATCAGCTGAAATGACGGTTTGACCGCATTCCCCGCGTTGACACGCGCCCGCTTGGGTTTATGCTGCGCCGCACAACGAGATGGCCATAATTTGTAGTGATTGCGAAATATGACGGAACCCCGACTGGTATTGATGGAGGCGATAGCCCGCAAGATCATCGTTACGGCGCGCTATAATGGCGTGGTTCTGAGACTTGCGCCCCATGCCCTGTTCGAACGTCATGGCGAACTTTATGTGAGTGCGCTCAATCTCGACAAGAACTGGATATCGGAGGAAGCGCGGCGGCTGGGCCATTTCAAACTCAGCGGGCTTTCGATGATGGAACTGACGGAGGATCCGTTCGATCCGATGCCGGCCTATGAGCCAACGGCCCCTCGGCCCGAAGATATGCTGGTCTTCGCCATCTGAAATAGCGGACCGCTTGGCGGTGCTGTTCCGGTCCGTCTTTACGGGCCGGGCAGAGTCGGGCTTGCCGATGCTGAGAGGGGCGACCGGCCGGTTTTTGCGGACTGCCGGTGCCGTCGGAGGAAAACGGGCCTTCAGTCTGGGCCGGGGCGGCTGGCCGGCTTCACGGCCGGTTCCCATGAGCGGGTGAAGGCGACAAAACGCCCCCACCCGCGCCGTTTCGGGAGAGATTATCCGGCAATTCCGCCTGCCGCGAGTACTGCCAGCGTCACCAGCTCGCTTGCGGTCGATGCCATGGTTGCGACCTGAACCGGCTTTTCCATGCCGACCAGAACTGGCCCGATGACCGAGTCGCCGCCCAGTTCGCGCAGCAGTTTGGCCGAGACATTGGCCGATTGCAGGCCGGGCATGACAAGCACATTGGCGGGGCCGGACAGACGGCTGAACGGGTAATTCTTCATCACCTGCGGGTTCAGCGCGACGTCGGGCGCCATTTCGCCCTCATATTCGAAATCGACACCACGTTCGTCGAGGATCGCCACCGCTTCGCGCAGATTTTCGAGCCAGTTGCCCGGGGGGTTGCCGAAGGTCGAATAGGAGAGGAAGGCAACGCGCGGGGTATGGCCCATGCGCCGCGCGACGGCGGCGGTACCTTCCGCGATATTGGCCAGCTCAACCGCGCTCGGTCGTTCATTGACGGTGGTGTCCGCCATGAACACGGTGTGGCTCTGTCCGACAAGGATATGAACGCCGAAATTGGTGCGGTCCGGTATCGTGTCGATGACCTTGCGGACTTCCCGCATCGTCTGGCTGTAGGTGCGGGTGGTGCCGGTGATCATTGCGTCGGCCTCGCCCATCTTCACCAGAAGGGAGCCGAAGATGTTGCGGTCGCGATTGACCATCCGTTCGCAGTCGCGGCGCAGATAGCCGCGGCGTTGCAGCCGGCTGTAGAGCTTTTCGACCATCTTCGGCACCAGCGGCGAATTGACGCTGTTATGCACTTCGAAGCTGTGCGGATCGGACACGCCCAGCGCGCGCAACCGGTCATAGACATCCTGCCGCCCGACGAGCACCGGAATGCCGTACCCGCCGTCGCGGAACTGGATCGCGGCGCGCAGCACTACTTCTTCCTCGCCCTCGGCGAAGACCACGCGCTTGGGACTGGCTTTCGCGGCGTCATAGGCCAGCGCGAGCACCGAGGTGGTGGGGTTGAGCCGGGCCTTCAGCTCCTGGCGATAGGCCTCCATATCCTCGATCGGCTTTTGCGCGACGCCGCTCTTCATCGCGGCCGCCGCAACCGCGACCGGAACGATCTCCATCAGGCGCGGATCGAACGGGGCGGGGATGATGTAATCGGTGCCGAACTGATGGCTGGTGCCATAGGCAAGGGCCACTTCCTCGGGTACCTGCTGGCGCGCTAGGTCCGCGATCGCATGGGCGGCGGCGATCTTCATCTCTTCGTTGATGGCGGTCGCCCGCACGTCGAGCGCGCCACGGAAGATGAAGGGGAAGCCGAGGACGTTGTTGACCTGATTGGGATAGTCGGACCGGCCGGTGGCGATCACCGCGTCGGGCCGGGCGGCCTTCGCCTCGGGCGGGGTGATTTCCGGGTCCGGATTGGCCATGGCGAAGATGATCGGCTGCGGCGCCATATCCTTCACCA
>SBGG01000005.1 GCA_006226685.1 Sphingomonadales bacterium | reverse complement strand
GCCTGGAAATATCGACATATTCCTGCGCCTTTCCTCCTTGCGATGAGCCATTTTGCTTCAAACCTCAACAGTGCCAGTAATGGGTCCTGACCCTAATATCCGATCACCTATTAAAAACAGCCCATGCGCAAGACAATAACTCTCGGATCGCAAAACACCATTCATCACGAATGTTGATTCATTCGTTCGAACGAACTAAAGCGCAGCCATGGCCAGTGAGACCATATTGGATGTCGCGATCCGGCAATTCGGCGACCGGGGGTTCGAAGGAGCCTCCACCCGCGCCATCGCCGCCGCTGCCAATACGGTCATGTCTTCCATAACCTACCATTTCGGCGGCAAAGAGGGGCTGTATCTGGCCTGCGCGGATCATATCGCCGCACACCTTGCCGAAAGATTCGCCCCGATTATGGCAGAAATCGGTTCCCCCGCCGATATGGACCGGCAGCAGGCAACAGAAGCCACCTGTGCCCTGATCGAACAGATCGCGCTCCTGATGATGAGCGACGAATCGCGTGACTGGACAAACTTCCTGATCCGGGAACAACAAAATCCGGGCCCCGCATTTGAGCGCCTCTATTCCGGCATCATGCACCATATGGTAGAGCTGCTGCGCGCGCTCATCGTCCGAGTCCGGCCAGAACTGGATGCCAGCGCCATCAGGGCACTGGGCATCGGCATCTTCGGTCAGGCGCTCGTGCTGCGTGCGGCGCGGGCGACGGTAATCCGCGTGCTGGACGTTTCCGAGATCGGGGAAACGGAAAAAAAACTATTACTGGACCAAATTCGTTACAATATCAAAGCCCTGCTGAGGAGTGATCCGCCGTCATGAACCGTCGTACCCTCATCCTCCTTATCGCTACCGGGTTATTGCTCATCATCGCCGTGCTGACGCGGGGCTTCGGCCTGCTGGATGGTCGCAACGGCGAGGATCTTGCCCTTTACGGCAATGTGGACATTCGCGAGGTCGACATGGCCTTCCGCGTATCGGGCCGCATCGCAACCATGCCGGTGGAGGAAGGCGCGAAAGTCAGCAAGGGCACGTTGCTCGCCACGCTCGACCCCGCACCAATTGCGGACAAGGTCGCCGCGGCCGACGCCGCCGTCGCACGGGCACAGGCTGCGCTCGACAAGGCGCTGGACGGCAGCCGCAAACAGGAAGTCGAGCAGGCCCGCCAGAAGGTCGCCGCAGCCACCGCGTTGCGCAAGAAAGCCGCCGAGGATTATGCCCGGCGCCAGCCGCTGGTCGATAGCGGCGCGATCAGCCGCGCCGCATGGGACGGGACCAAGGCCCAGTTCGACGCCGCCAACGCCCAGCTTGCCGAAGCACAGGCCGTGCTTTCACTGGCCGAGGAAGGCGCGCGCAAGGAAGATATTTCCGCCGCCCGCGCTGCCCTCGCGCAAGCCAAAGCGGAACGGGCCTCGGCGGGGACCAGCCTGTCCGATACGAAGCTTCATGCCGCTGCGGACGGCACCATCACCACCCGGACAATGGAACCGGGGGCGATGACCGCCGCCGGGCAGACGGTAATGACCATCGCCATCGCCAGGCCGATGCGGGTGCGCGCTTATGTAACCGAGCCTGATCTCGGTCGCGTCTCACCGGGCATGAAGGTGATAGTGAAGGCAGACGGCATCACCAAAAGCTATCACGGCACCATCGGCTATATCAGCCCGCGCGCCGAGTTCACGCCCAAGTCGGTCGAGACGGAAAGCCTGCGCACCGATCTCGTCTACCGCCTGCGCATCATCGTTGACGATCCCGACGATGCACTGCGGCAGGGACAGCCCGTCACAATCACCGTTCCCGACGCACGACCCGCCGGAAACTGAAGCATGGCACCGGGCAACGCCCTTCCGGCCACCGGCACGACAGCCGTTCCAGCCGCCATTGCGACCAGTGTGTGCAAGAGTTTCGGCGGTTTGCGGGCGCTCGACAAGGTGGATATCAGCATCGAGCCGGGCCGGATGACCGGGCTTGTCGGTCCGGACGGCGCGGGCAAGACGACGCTTATCCGTATCCTGGCCGGGCTGATGAAGGCGGATGCCGGCGATATTCATGTGCTGGGCGGCGCGCCGGGCGACGATCTCGAAAATCTCGGCTATATGCCGCAACGCTTCGGCCTGTACGAAGATCTTTCGGTCATTCAGAATCTTACCCTTTATGCCGATATGCGGCGGCTGGAGGGAGCGGAACGGCAGGAAAGCTTCGAGCGCCTGCTTCATTTCACCGATCTCACCCCGTTTCGCGATCGACTCGCGGGCAATTTGTCAGGGGGCATGAAGCAGAAGCTGGGCCTTGCCTGCGCCCTCATCAAAACGCCGAAGCTGCTGCTGCTCGACGAACCGGGCGTCGGTGTCGATCCGATTTCCCGCCGGGAACTATGGTCGATGGTGTCCGGCCTTACGCATCAGGGAATCGGCGTCCTCTGGTCCACCGCCTATCTGGACGAGGCGGAGAAATGCGACACCGTCTATCTGCTCAATGAGGGACAGCTTCTCTATTCCGGCAAGCCCGATGGCCTCAACGCCACGGTCGAAGGCCGCACATTGCGCCTTTCCGGCTTTTCCGGCCGGTCGCGACCGCTGCTGATCCGTGCGCTCGACAGCGATACGGTCATGGACGGCACATTGCAGGGGCGCGCGATCCACCTGCTGATGGCGCCGGACAAGGGGCCGGACGATCTCGACTTTCTCGACGCCGGGCAGAAGACGAAGATCGAAATCGTCCCGCCGCATTTCGAGGACGGGTTCATTGCCCGGCTGGGCGGCGGCCCGAAGGGGACCAGCGAACTGGCCGAGCGCTACCGCACCGTGCCACAGGATCGCGATTATGCGATCGAAGCGCGAAAACTGACCAAGCGGTTCGGCAGCTTCACCGCCTCCGACGCCATTGAGTTCAAAATCCCGCCCGGCCGCATTTTCGGACTGCTCGGCCCCAATGGCGCGGGCAAATCCACCACGTTCAAGATGCTGTGCGGACTGCTGACGCCGACCGAAGGCACCGGCTCCGTCGCCGGTTATGACCTGATGACCGCGCGCGCCGATGCCCGCGCGCAACTGGGCTATATGGCGCAGAAATTCTCGCTCTACGGCGAATTGTCGGTGAAACAGAATCTCAATTTCTTCGCCGGCGCCTATGGCCTGAAAACGGCCGCCGCGCGCGCGGCGATCGCCAGCGTGGTCGAGGTATTCGAACTGGGCGACCGGCTGAAGGTCGATGCGGGCACCCTCCCCCTCGGCTTCAAACAACGCCTCGCGCTCGCCTGCGCGGTGCTGCACCAGCCGCCGGTGCTGTTCCTTGATGAGCCGACTTCGGGTGTCGATCCGGTGACGCGTCGCGAATTCTGGATGCATATCAACGGCCTTGTCGAAAAGGGCGTAACCGTGCTCGTCACCACCCATTTCATGGAAGAGGCCGAATATTGCGACGAGATCACCCTCGTCTACCGCGCGAAGCAGATCGCGACCGGTACACCGGACGATCTGAAGGCGCTGTCGGCCAAACTTTCCGGCCTCGCCGACCCGACCATGGAAGACGCGTTCATCGCTCTCATCAACGAACATGACCGGCAGGAAGCCGAAGGACCGGGGAGCAAAGCGGCATGAGCGTCGGGTTCAGTCTGCGCCGGTTGCGCGCGCTGTTCCTGAAGGAAACGGTGCAGATATTGCGCGACCCCTCGACCTTTCTGATCGCCTTCCTGCTCCCGCTCATCCTGCTGATCCTGTTCGGCTATGGCATTAATCTGGATAGCGGCAAGACCCGCATCGGGCTGGTCGTTCAGGACGACAGCCAGGCAGCCCTGTCGCTCGCCACGACCTTCCGCAACAATCGCTGGTTCGATGTCCGCACCGCGCGCAGCATCGAGCAACTGAAACCGCTGATCGTCAACGACAAGATTCGCGGCATCATCGTGATCCCGCAGGATTTCGGCAAGAAAACCGAGAAAGGCGAAACCGCGCCGATCCAGATCATCACCGATGGCTCGCTGCCCAATACGGCCGATTTCATCGCCGCCTATGCCGAGGGGCTGCGCGCTACATGGGCGGCGGACCGGGCCATCACCCGGGGCCACCCGGAGCTGGTGGCGAAGGCGATGCCGGTACAGCTCGACACCCGCGTGTGGTTCAACCCCAGCCTCACCAGCCGCTATTTCCTCATTCCCGGCTCCATCGCCATCGTCATGACGATGATCGGCACATTGCTGACAGCACTCGTCGTCGCGCGGGAATGGGAACGCGGCACGATGGAAGCGATGATGGCGACACCGATGCAGATGACCGAGTTCATCGCCAGCAAGATCCTGCCCTATTTCACCCTCGGCCTCGGCTCGATGGTCCTGTGCACCGTGCTGGCGGTGATGGTTTTCGGCGTGCCGCTGCGCGGATCGCTCTTTGCGCTGTTCCTGATCGCCGCGACCTATTTGCTCCCCGCACTCGGCCTTGGCCTGTTCATTTCCTCGGCAACGAAGAACCAGTTCGCCGCCAGCCAGATCGCACTGATGACCGGTTTCCTGCCGACCCTGCTGCTTTCCGGCTTTCTGTTCGAAATCCCGTCCATGCCCAAGCCGATCCAGTGGCTGACGGTGATCGTGCCCGCGCGTTATCTCGTCCCGCCGTTGCAGACGGTGTTCGCGGCCGGTGACATATGGAGCCTGATTCTGCCCAATGTCGGCATCATGCTGCTGTTCGGCATCGGCTTTTTCCTGCTATCCTTCCTCACGACGCGACGGAGCCTCGACTGATGGAACGGCTCATCGCTCTCATCGTCAAGGAATTCTGGGCCATGGTGCGCGATGCGAAGATGCGCATCGTGCTGATTGGCCTGCCGGTGATGCAATTGCTGATCTTCGCTTTCGCGGTGACGCTGGAGGTGAAGAATGCCGACATTGCCATATATGATCAGTCGGATGGCCATTATAGCAGCGAGATCATCAACCGGATCGCGGGCAGCCCCTATTTTCGCGGGATCGTGCGCCTCAACTCCTATGACGAGGTGCGCGATGCGATCAACCGGCAAAGGGTGATCGCCGCACTGGTGATCGACAGCGATTTCGACGCGAAACGCCAGCGCGGCACCCCGACAACGGTCAACCTGCTGCTCGACGGGCGCCGCTCCAACTCCGCGCAGATCCTCGCCTCCTATCTTCAGGACATTGTCACGAAAGCGGGTATGCCGGTGACCATGGCAGACCGGGAAGTCACCCCCGGTTCGATCCGCCGCAACTGGTTCAACCCCAATCTCAGCTATTACTGGTTCGACCTCCCCTGTCTGCTGGTACTGGTCGTTTCCGTCTCGTCTCTGGCGGTGACCGCGCAATCGGTTGCGCGCGAGCGGGAAATGGGCACGTTCGACCAGCTTCTTGTTTCACCGCTGCGGTTGCCGGAACTGCTGATCGGCAAGATGATCCCGCCCATGGCGATCAGTTTCCTGCATGGCACGATATTCCTGATCGTCGCGCAGGTAATTTTCGGCGTGCCGTTTACCGGCTCGCTGCTGCTCTTCTATCTCTCTCTGCTGATCTACATGCTCGCGCTGATCGGTATCGGCATGTTCATTTCGGCCATTTCCAAGACGCAGCAGCAAGCCTTTCTCGGCGCTTTCATGGCGATCGTGCCGCTGGTGGTGCTTTCCGGTTTCGCCAACCCGGTAGAAAATATGCCGGAATGGCTTCAGCTTCTCACCTATCTCGACCCCGCGCGCTATTTCATGGAAATATCGCTCGGCCTCTTCCTCAAGGCCATGCCCCTGTCTCAGGTGCTGGAGCGGCTATGGCCGCTACTGCTCATCAGCATTGCAACGCTGGGAACGGCGACATGGCTGTTTCGCGCCCGGATGGAGTAACCCGATGGTTCGCACGCCCCTCCCCCTCGCCACTTCCCTTGCCGCGCTCGCGCTGACGGGGTGCACTGTCGGCCCGGATTATCATCGCCCGGAACCGGTGGCCTCCAATCAATGGATCGAACAGGAAACGCCCGGCACGCTCGAAACCGCATGGTGGAACCGGTTCGACGACCCCCTGCTGACGAAGCTGGTCGAAGGCGCGATCGCCGAAAGCCCCACCGCGCGGGAGGCCATGGCCCGCGTGATGGAAGCCCGCGCGGGCGAAGCGGCGGTACGCGGTTCAGCCCTGCCCGCCGTGCAGGCCAGCGGAGAGGCCGTCCGCACCCGGCTCAGCGAAAATGGTGAGCTGCCATTGAAATCGCTTCAGAATATTCCGGGTTTCCAACGTGAATTCAGCCTGTTCGATGCCGGTTTCGACGCAAGTTGGGAACTTGATCTCTGGGGCCAGAAACGCCGGGAGAAGGAGGCCGCCCACGCCCGTGTTCAGGCCGCGGAGGCCGGAGAACGCGAGGCGAAGCTCATGCTCGCCGGGGAGATTGCCCGCGCCTATATCGAAATGCGTCAGGCACAGGCGGCCGAAACCGATGCCCGCACCGTGGCCGAGGCCGATGCCCATATTGCGCGCCTTACCGCCCTGCTCGCCCATGCGGGCGAGGCTTCACCGATGGAGAGCGAACGGGCCGCCGCAACGGCGGGCCAGTCGCGCGACCGTCTGGTGCAGGCCGAAACACTGGCGAAGAGCGCGGCCTATCGCGTTGCCGCGCTGGCCGGACGCCCGCCGGAAGAACTGATCACCGAGCTGACCGCCCCGGCGCCCATACCCTCCGCGCCCGATGCCATTGTCACCGGCCTGCGCTCCGACCTGCTGCGCCGCCGCCCCGATGTGGCCGTGGCCGAACGCCAGCTCGCCGCCGCGACCGCCGATATAGGCGTCGCAAAGGGCGATCTCTTCCCCCATTTCTCACTGATAGGCGGCATCGGCCAGCAAGCGCGCAACGCCGGCGACCTTACCTCCGGCGACAGCACTCGCTTCGTCATCGGCCCGACCTTCTCCTGGCCCGTTTTTGCCGGCGGGCGGGTTCGGGCCGGCATCCGTGCGGCCGATGCCCGTGCACAAGCCGCCGCAGCACGCTATGACCAAGCGACGATCACCGCGCTGGCCGACAGCGAAAGCGCAATCAACCGCTTCCTCAAAGCGCGCGAGCGTGCCGAAACCACAGGCACGGCGCTGAACGACGAACAGGCCGCCTTCACCCGGACACAGGCGCTGGCGACGCGCGGAGAAATCGATCGGCTGATGCTGGAGCAGGCACGCAAGGCACTGGTGCAGGCGCGAAATATCGATGCAGGCGCCCGTGCCGAACAGGCACTCGCCGCGGCGGCGCTGTTCAAGGCGCTGGGTGGTGGTCTGCCCTCATCCTCCTGAAACACAGCCCCCCTTTCTTCCCCTGCCCGTTTCGGACATTACCGGATAGGCCGTTGCATAATTGGTTCATAATGATGTTGCACAGCAGCATGGAACAGTTCAGCCTGCCGGTATGAAGTAAACAGGGCCACCACAGCGGAGCGCAAGCAATGGATGACGTCACCTGTATCGAAAACCGCACCTTTGACGAAATCGCCATAGGCGACAGCGCGAGCCTTGAGCGTACGCTGACCGAAGAAGACATTAAACTGTTCGCGCTCGTTTCCGGTGACGTCAATCCGGCGCATATGGATTCCGAATATGCGGCGACCGACATGTTCCATCGGGTGATTGCCCATGGCATGTGGGGCGGCGGCCTGATCTCTGCGGTACTGGGCACCGAATTGCCCGGTCCGGGCACCATTTATCTCGGCCAGTCCTTCCGCTTTACCCGGCCGGTCGGCATTGGCGATACGATCACCGCGACCGTGACCGTGACCGAGAAGCGGCCCGAAAAGCACATCATCCTGCTCGATTGCCGCTGCACCAATCAGGACGGTAAGGATGTCATCACCGGCCAGGCGGAAATCATGGCGCCGATGGAGAAGATATGCCGCCCGCGCGCCGAACTCCCCGACGTGCAGCTCTCCGATCATAACGGCTATCACAAGCTGATCGAGAGCACGAAAGGCAATGATCCGGTCACGACAGCGGTCGTTCATCCGTGCAGCGTCTCGGCGATCAACGCAGCGGTCGAGGCAGCGGAAGAAGGACTGATCCAGCCGATATTGGTCGGTCCCGAAGCGAAAATCCGTCAGGCCGCCGAAGAGGCCGGCAAGGACATATCCGCCTTCTCCATCATTTCCTGCCCGCACAGCCATGCGGCGGCGGCAAAGGCAGTGGAAATGGTCCATTGCGGCGATGCGGCCCTGCTGATGAAAGGGTCGCTCCATACCGACGAGCTGATGGGGGCTGTGGTTTCCCGGGCCAGCGGTCTTCGCACGGAACGGCGGATCAGCCATGCCTATTTGATGAGCGTTCCCGGCCACCCCACACCGCTCATCATCACCGATGCCGCGATCAATATTGCTCCGACCCTTGAGGAAAAGGCGGACATCATCCGCAATGCGATCGACCTTGCGCATGTGATCGGGATTGAGGAACCCAAGGTGGCGATCCTTTCCGCAGTCGAAACCGTCAATCCCGCCATCGCCTCCACCCTTGAGGCGGCGGCCCTGTGCAAAATGGCGGACCGGGGCCAGATCAGCGGCGGCCTGTTGGACGGCCCGCTCGCCTTCGACAATGCGATCAGCCCGGCCGCCGCGAAGGAAAAGGGCATCGTCTCTCCGGTCGCCGGTCAGGCCGAAATACTGGTCGTTCCCAATCTGGAGGCGGGCAATATGCTCGCCAAGCAGCTCACTTTCCTGAGCGGTGCGGACGCCGCCGGGATCGTGCTGGGCGCGCGAGTGCCGATCATTCTGACCAGCCGCGCCGACAGTCTGCGCACCCGGCTCGCCTCCTGCGCAGTGGCGGTGCTGATGGCGCGAGCCAACACGATGGCGGCCCCCGGCATCGTCACCCCGGCCTGAAGCGGACATAGGTATGACAAGAGCAGTCGTAAGCCTCAATTCGGGGTCATCCAGCATCAAGTTTGCACTGTTCCGCCTTGATGAAGCGGGCACGCCGATCCACGCGGCGGGCGGCAAGATCGAGGGAATCGGCACCGCCCCTCGCATCGTCGCCCGCGCCGACGACGGTTCCATTGCATGGGAACAACAGTGGCCCGATACGGGCATGACCCATGAGGCGTTGCTGCATGAACTGTTCGACTGGGCGGTCGGCCATCTCGGCGACAATAAGGTAGTCGCCATCGGCCATCGCGTCGTCCATGGCGGGATGACCTTCGCAAAGCCGGTGCGGATCGACGATGCGCTGATGGAGGCGCTGGAGGCGCTATGTCCGCTCGCTCCGCTGCACCAGCCGCATAACCTCGCCGCCATCCGGGCGATCGCGAAACTCGCGCCCCATCTGCCGCAGGTCGCCTGCTTCGACACCGCCTTTCACCACGACATGCCGATCGTCGCCGCGCGCATGGCCTTGCCCCGCGCCATGGCGGAGCGCGGATATCGCCGCTATGGTTTTCACGGCCTGTCCTATGAATATATCGCCCGCCATCTGCGCATGGTCGACCCGAATCTGGCAAAGGGGCGGGTCATCACCGCCCATCTCGGCAACGGCGCCAGCATGTGCGCGATGCACGATTGCCGCAGCATCGATTCGACCATGGGCTTCACCGCGCTGGACGGCCTGATGATGGGCACCCGCACCGGATCGCTCGATCCCGGCGTGGTCGTCCATCTGGTCGAGCAGGAAGGTATGACCGGGCCAGAAATCGAGAAGCTGCTTTACCGGCAATCCGGCCTGCTCGGCGTATCGGGCATCTCCAGCGATATGCGGGAATTGCACGCCAGCGACGATCCCCATGCGAAAGAGGCGATAGAATTGTTCGCATGGCGCGCAGCCCGTCACGCCGCCGCCCTGATGACCGGCCTGCGCGGCCTTGACGGCCTCGTCTTCACCGCCGGCATCGGCGAGAACGACCCCATCATCCGCGCGATGATCTGCGAGCGTCTGGAATGGACCGGCATCACGCTCGATCCGGAAGCCAATGCCCGCAACGCGCCGGTCATCAGCACCGCGGACAGCCGGATCACCGTCCGCGTCATCCCCACGGACGAGGAACAGATGATCGCGCTGCACAGCATCGCCACCCTCAACCTCGCTCAGGGAGTTCCGGCATGAACCCGCTGGTGAATCTCAACGGCAAACGCGGCCTCGTCGTCGGCATCGCCAATGAGCAAAGCATCGCGACCGGATGCACCCAGGCCTTTCGTCAGGCCGGTGCCCGGATCGGCGCGACCTATCTTAACGACAAGGCCCGACCCTTTGTCGAACCGGTGACGGACCGGCTGGGTGTCGAATGGATCGAACCCTGCGATGTGCAGGAAGCCGGTGCACTTGAATCCCTGTTCGCAAAGATCGAGCGGGAATGGGGCGGACTGGATTTTCTGCTCCATTCCATCGCCTTCGCACCGAAAGAGGATCTGCACGGACGTCTGGTCGATTCCTCCGCAAACGGCTTCGCCAAGGCCATGGACATCAGCTGCCACAGCTTCCTGCGCATGGCCCGCTTTGCCGAACCTCTGATGCCCAATGGAGGAAGCCTGATGTGCGTCACTTTCTATGGCTCGGAACGGGTGGTCGATCATTATAATCTGATGGGTCCGGTCAAGGCTGCGCTCGAAAGCGCGACCCGCTATCTCGCGGCGGAACTGGGCGCAAAAGACATCCGCGCCAACGCCATTTCCCCCGGCCCGATCGCAACCCGAGCAGCGGGTGGCCTCGATCAGTTCGACCGGATATTGGCGCAGGCGGCGGAACAGGCCCCGGAAAAGGAACCGATCAGCATTACCGACGTCGGCGCCCTCGCGGCTTTCCTCGCAAGCGACGCGGCCCGGCGTATCACCGGAACCATCATCCCCGTCGACGCGGGCCAGCACATTATCGCCTGACGATTGGCGATGATGAAAATGGCGGGCCATGGATTCACGCGGTTCAAGCTCTTTTTTTCAGCCGCTTCCGGTTTGGGTATAAATTGTCCGGACCTGGCTGCCGACAAAAAAGACGCTGAGAAAGACTAGCACTACTTTGGCAGAAGTATGATTTTTGGGATTCCTTTCGCTGGAGATGCGTGATTCATAGGGAGCCAGCTTTGATGGAGGCTGGCGATGG
>SBGG01000099.1 GCA_006226685.1 Sphingomonadales bacterium | reverse complement strand
GCTCAACCACCATTTCGCAGCAGCCGCCTGATCGGCGCAGAGCGACAGCCTACCTCTGACTGCCGCCAATCTTTGCAACAGAGCCATCGCGCGCGTATCGAACAGGACATTGAGGCGATCGAGGCTGGAGTCGGCCCCACCTATTTCGAGATTATCCGCGAGATCATTGCGGAGCATCCAAACATCGAACTTTGCGAAGCCTGACGCTCAGATCAGCCGTCCTCGCAGGGACTATCCTGTGCCCCTGGGCCTGCTGTTGTTCAACGTGCGGTGCAGGTGACGGAAAAAACGCCATCAGACGCGCACGGTGAAACCGCTTCCCTATTCCAGCTCTGGTGTGGCTTCCGCCAATGCGTCCGCAATGCGGAAGCGGCAGGAGAGTCGAACCATGCCGGGCGGACAGCGCGCGGGCGGCGCGAAATATCGTCAGAGCCTCCCAGCGCGCAGGAAAATCCGCTTCCTCGCCCTGCAGGAACCGTTCAAGGCAGCCCGGTCTTCATCAGCTTCTGGACCATCGCATCGTCGACCATGGCGACACCGTCCGAAACGAGCGACAGCAGATCGACGACATTGTCGAACCGCTTGCCCTGCCAGTATATCCCGCGGTTGAAAGCCTTGCGCATCAGCCCGCCAAGCTTTGTCGGCGGTGTTGGGTGGACGTCATCATCTCGATGTCCTGACCGCGAGGCAGGAGCTTGTCGTCCCGCCAAAGATCCAGCTCGAACAGGCGAAGGGGTTAGCCCCTACATGCTCAAGGCGATCATCAACGGGCGCGGGGACGAAGCTCTCGAACTGGCGCGGACAAACCTGCGGCGGTGAACGCCATCGTTCGCATCAGCTCGGGCTGGAACCGCTGCCTTCGTGAGGTTGAAGGGATGTTGCTTCACTTAACCCGCAAGGCCGCACGGGCCCGAGATCGAAGCCATTTCGGCGTCCCGGCGGGATTTGACCGATTTCGCCCAGGCCTTCGTCATAAGGCCTTGAAATATATTCATATTCCTACGCCTTTCCTCCTCGGCCTGAACGAAATCGCTTCAAACCTCGAACGCGGAATTAAGGGGTCCTGGCCCTAGCTGCCCCATTTCCGTTTCGCTGAACACCCGGCCGCGGGTCAGGAAACGGACCTCGCGGCCATTGTCGAGGCTGAACATGCCGCCACGGCCCGGCACGACGTCAAGGATAAGCTGGGTGTGCGCCCAGGCTTCGCCCTGCGCGCGCCCGATATAGACGGGCACGCCGCCGACCTGGCCCAGCAGGATGTCGTTGTCGCCGATGCGAAATTCGTCTGCCGGGTAACACATGGGCGAAGATCCATCGCAGCAGCCCCCGGACTGATGGAACAGCAGGGGGCCATATTCTGCTTTCAATTCGTCGATCAGCGCCAATGCCGCTGGCGTGGCGGTCACGCGGGCGACCTTTTCATGTCCATCGGGCATCGGCGCTGCTTTCTCTGTTCAATCGGTCCCTGATCAATCTGTGAGGTCGAGGACGACGCGCCCTTCGATCTGTCCCTTCTTCATCCGGTCGAAGATGGTGTTGACCTCTTCCAGCTTGGCTGTTTCCACCGTTGCCTTCACCTTGCCGTCCGCCGCGAAGGCGATGCTTTCCTGAAGGTCGAGGCGCGTGCCGACGATCGAACCGCGCACCGTGATGCCGTTCAGCACCATGCCGAAGATGTTGAGCGGAAAATCGCCGGGCGGAAGGCCGTTGAGCGCCACCGTGCCGCCGCGCGCCACGACGCCGACCGCCTGTTCGAACGCTTTTTCACTGACGGCCGTGACCAGCACGCCGTTGACGCCGCCCCCGGTTTCGCGCTTGATGACGGTCGCGGGGTCTTCGTTCCGGGCATTGACCGTCAATGTCGCGCCAAGCCGGCGGGCAAGGTCCAGCTTTGCATCGTCGATATCGATCGCCGCGACATTCAGGCCCATGGCCACGGCATATTGCACGGCCATATGGCCAAGGCCGCCAATACCGCTGATCGCGACATAGTCGCCGGCCTTTGTGTCGGTCATCTTGAGGCCCTTATAGACCGTGACGCCCGCGCAGAGGACCGGCGCAATCTCTTCGAAACTCACATTGTCAGGCAGATGGCCGACATAATTCGGGTCGGCGATGACATAGTCGGCAAAGCCGCCATTGATCGAATAGCCGGTGTTGAGCTGATCGACGCACAGCGTTTCCCATCCGCCAAGGCAATGCACGCAATGGCCGCAGGCCGTATAGAGCCACGGCACGCCGACCCGGTCGCCTTCCTTCACATGCTTCACCCCGGCGCCGACCGCCGACACGAAGCCGACGCCTTCATGCCCCGGAATGAAAGGCGGGTTGGGCTTGACCGGCCAATCCCCTTCGGCGGCGTGCAAATCGGTGTGACAGACGCCGGAGGCGTGGATCGCGACCTGGATCTGGCCCGGCCCGACTTCGGGAACGGGCACTTCATCGATGGTCAGCGGCTCTCCGAACGCGCGGACGACAGCGGCTTTCATTGTTTTCGCCATGAGACAATCGCTCCTGATGGGGTGCCGGCGCGCTGGAGGGAGGGGAACAGGGCAGCGCGCCGACGGGGGGAAGGGTTAGAAGAAGCCGAGCTTCTTCGGGCTGTAGCTGACGAGCAGATTCTTGGTCTGCTGATAGTGGCCGAGCATCATCTTGTGGTTTTCCCGGCCGATGCCGGACTGCTTGTATCCGCCAAAGGCCGCATGTGCGGGATAGGCATGATAGCAGTTGGTCCACACGCGACCGGCCTTGATCGCCCGGCCCAGCCGGTAGCAACTGTTCGCCTCGCGGCTCCAGACACCCGCGCCCAGGCCATAAAGCGTGTCGTTGGCGATCTCGAGCGCCTCTGCCTCGTCCTTGAAGGTGGTGACGGAAACGACCGGGCCGAAAATCTCCTCCTGAAATATCCGCATCCTGTTGTGGCCCCGGAATACGGTCGGCTGGACATAATAGCCGCCCGCCAGTTCGCCGCCCAGTTCGGCGGCCGCCCCGCCGGTCAGCACTTCCGCGCCTTCCTGACGGCCGATGTCGAAATAGGAGAGAATCTTCGCGCGTTGCTCGGACGACGCCTGCGCGCCGATCATCGTGGCGGGATCGAGCGGGTTGCCCTGCACGATCGCCTGCACGCGTTTCAGGGCGCGTTCCATGAAACGGTCATATATCTTTTCATGGATCAGGGCCCGGCTGGGGCAGGTGCAGACCTCGCCCTGATTGAGCGCGAACATGACGAAGCCTTCGATCGCCTTGTCGAAATAGTCGTCATCCTCGCGGGCGACATCCTCCAGAAAGATGTTGGGCGATTTGCCGCCCAGTTCCAGCGTGACCGGGATAAGGTTCTCGCTGGCATATTGCATGATGAGCCGGCCGGTCGTCGTCTCGCCGGTGAAGGCGATCTTGGCGATGCGGGGGGATGAGGCGAGCGGCTTGCCGCATTCCAGCCCGAAACCGTTGACGATGTTGAGTACGCCCGGCGGCAGCAGGTCGCCGATCAGTTCGGCCCAGACCATGATCGAGGCCGGTGTCTGTTCGGCCGGCTTGAGCACCACGCAATTGCCCGCGGCCAGTGCCGGGGCCAGTTTCCAGCAGGCCATGAGCAACGGAAAATTCCATGGGATGATCTGGCCGACCACGCCCAGCGGTTCATGGAAATGATAGGCGACCATGTCCTCATCGATTTCGCCCAGTGTTCCCTCCTGCGCGCGGATCGCGCCGGCGAAATAGCGGAAATGGTCGATGGCGAGCGGCAGGTCGGCCGCCATCGTCTCGCGGATCGGCTTGCCGTTATCCCATGTCTCGACAATGGCCAGCTTTTCCAGATTGGCTTCCATCCGGTCGGCGATGCGGTTGAGGATGAGCGCCCGTTCGGTGACGGATGTGCGGCCCCAGCCATCCTTCGCGGCATGGGCGGCGTCCAGCGCAAGATTGACGTCGCTGGCATCCGATCGCGCGATTTCGCAGACCACCTTGCCATTGATCGGGGATATATTGTCGAAATAGCGTCCGGCGCCCGGCGCGGTCCATTTTCCGCCGATGAAGTTGTCATAGCGGGCGGCAAAGGGCGATTGCAAAGCATCGGCCCGGTTCTGGGCATGTATGTTCATTGGTCAGGCATCCTCACTTCCGCGCTTCTGCATGTCGCGCGATTGTGGCGGCAGCTTTCCATGGTCACGGCGCCAATGGAAGGCGTGGGTGTTCGTCAGGACAAGCGACCTGTCGCAGTTTCGAGACAGGTCCCGGTGCCTATTTGTGCAGGCCCGCACGCATGAGGCGCCTGTAGAGTGTTGCGCGGGCGATACCGAGCATCCGCGCCGCCGCACTGACATTGCCGCCGGCGCGGGCGAGCGCTTGGCGGAGCACGGTGCGGTCCGCCTTCCTGAAAGAAGGCTCGGCATTTTGTCCGGTCAACGCATCCAGCGTGACGGATGTGCCGCTTATCTGCGCCTCCGTCAGGCCCAGCCGCTGCCGTGCCGCCCAACTGACCCCGATCACGAGATCATCGGCATCGACCGCGAGAAGTTCGCTGCCGCCTGGCGCATCGCCGAGGAAAAGGATGCGAGCGTTGTGGAAGTGTTCGTGGAAAAGGGCGCGTTCGATCCGCCGGGCGGCCTCACGCACCAGGGCCACGGTCATTTCCGCCATGGCCGTGCCATGATCGTTGCGGCAGCTCGATACGTCGAGGGCCGCGACGAGCCGCCCCTTCGCATCATGGACGGGCGCGTCCATGCAACTGATGGCGATATTGCGGCTGGAGAAATGCTGTTCGCGATGGATGATGACGGGCCTGTCTTCCACGAGACAGGTTCCGATGCCGTTGGTGCCTTCGAGCGCTTCGCTCCAGCGCCCGCCATCGACAAGTCCGGCGCGGGCAAAGTCCGGCATGTCGCCATCGCCGACCCGGCTTTCGAAAATGGCGCCCGTGGCGTCGCTCAGGAAAACGCCGCAGCCTGAACGCCCGACCGCCTGAAACAGTTGATCGAGAACGGGCCGGGTGACGGCCAGCAGGGCGCCATGAGCGTCGCGCCTGTCCGAAAGACTCCGCCCGTCCAGGCGATCGCGCCGCGAGGCACTTGCAGGGTCGAGTTGGTGATGAAGCGCGGATCTGCACCAGGAGGCGGCCAGAGGGGATATCGCCGCGCTTCGGCTGGAAAGCACCGCTTCATGGATCATCTCCGAATGAAGAAGCGCTGATCGGGTCATCTGCTCAATGACCCCCGGGCGGTGGAGGCTGGGTCAAAGAAACCGCACCGGGCCGCCGCAGCATCGATGCGCAGGCCGGAAAGGCGGGGCGATATGCCGTCGCCGCGGCGCGCGGGATGCGGTTTCCCGATGCCGTGTCGATCAGATCGGCGGAGTGCTAAACATCGCATGCCGATTTTCCCCTGACCTTGCGCTGACTGGAAAGTCCCGAAGAAGAGGATGCCGCCGTCAGCGCATGCTGGTTATGGTGGTCGAGGTCGCCGTGACCATGACGATGCGAATGACGCGTCCCGTCCGCATGTTCATGGTCATGCGCATGGAAGACAATCTCGATCCGGCGCACGAAACCGGCGGCGATCCGGCTCAGTGTCGCCAGCGTCGGCATATGATCTCCCTTTTCGAGGCGGGAGATCATGGATTCGGTCATGCCGATCCGTTCGGCGAACTGCTTCTGTGTCTCTCCTGTCGATTGCCGAAGCTCACAAAGACAGCGCGCGCACTGGGCCGCGACGACCGCGCTGTCCTCGGAGACCGAGCGACTCGACAAGGGGCGGGTTGTTCGCGGCATTGGCCGGACTTAGCAAAATTGCTAAGAGGAGGCAATTTTGGTTTCAGCGGTGACGGCGATGGATCCTGTGGAACCGGCGTTCGGCAAATCGCACAATCGGGGCCTCGTGAGGAATTGCAGACATGACCTATGTCGTCACTGAGCAGTGTATCAGATGCAAATATATGGATTGTGTCGAGGTTTGTCCGGTGGACTGCTTTTACGAGGGTGAAAATATGCTTGTCATCAACCCGGCGGAATGCATCGATTGCGGGGTATGCGAACCCGAATGTCCGGTGGAGGCAATTCTCCCTGATACGGAGCCTGGGCTTGAGAAATGGCTGGACCTCAACGCCGCCTTCGCACCGAAATGGCCGAATATTACGCTCAAGGGAGTGCCGCCACTTGATGCTGACAACTTCAAGGGTGTCCCCGATAAATTTGAGAAATTCTTTTCAAAAAATCCAGGTTCTGGTAAATAATAACATATACTAAAATATGAAATATGTAGTTAAAGCGTAAATCTCGATTCTATCGCGCATCATGATCATTGTATTTTCTTGATACGGTATTTCGTAACGTCGAAAATTATTTAATCGATCTTGAAGTTTTTCTTCTGATGGCTAGGTTTGATTGACAAACTGATAGCAGGAGTCGATCATGACCGATGAAGCCCGCATGAAGCGCAATCTGTGGACCCGCATGGAGGTCAGTCCGATCCTGATGGTCGGTCTGGTCGAGGCTCCCGAGCATAGTGAGCCGCTCACGGCGCGGTTGGACCCCGATCAGGTCGATACGCTCTGGTTTTTCGTGGGCCGGAACAGCCGCCTGGCCAAGGGTGGGCGAGCGATGGCGCAGTTCGTGTCCAAAGGGCATGATTATTTTGCCTGTCTGGCGGGCATGGCGCAAGTCGTCGAGGACAAGGTAATGCTCGACAAGCTCTGGGCGAAGGACGCGGAAACATGGTTTCCGGGCGGCAAGAGCGATCCCGACCTCGCCCTGCTGCGCGTCGATATCGATTGCGCGGAACTTTGGGAAACGGACACCGCGCTTGAGGGCAAGCTGAAAAAGCTGCTCGGAAAGACGGACAGCGGCACGCGGGGCGGTCATGCCCATGTCGAGACGACCGCCGGCACGGCCGCATAGGGGCGCGGCGATCGCGCGCCGACATCAATGAGGCCGGTATGACTTATCCTTTCGAGCAGATGCTTGCGCTCGCGCAGGCCAATGGCAGGCTGTTCGTGAGACTGACCGAGATTTCGCGGGCCGGTTGGGAGCGAGAGCTTCAGATCGGCCGGGGTTTCATGGTCCCGATTGGCGATCAATCGCGGGATACGCCTTCCGGCCAAGCGCCCGATGCAAGCCGCGAGGCCGTTGCGGGGCTGGTCCAGGATCTCGCGGAGGTGCGAACGGTCGCTCTGGCGGGGATGAAGGATGCCGCGCTCGAGTGGCAGAAGGCCTGCGCGGAGGTTCTCGCATCATGCACCACCCTACTCACCGCGAGTTGCCGCGAGCAGCCTGCCGCAGGCGGGGGCGACGACAGTCCAGCCTGATGTGGTCTTCCTTGGCGACGTGGATGGCGTCGGCAGCGGCCCCTCCTTACGGGCCGGCCGTGGCGATCACGGGGCTGTCGCACTTGGCGCATAGAAGCGGCCGACCCATCCGCTGCATTGGAGTAGTTGTTCATGTCTGGCCCGAAATCCTTGCGCGACAAGGCGCCGCTGCCGTTGCCGCAATCCGTGGCGCTGGTCCTTCAGGGCGGCGGCGCGCTTGGATCTTTTCAGGCCGGTGTCATCGAGGAACTGGCCCTGCTCAGCATCGAGGTCGACTGGGTCGCCGGTATTTCGATCGGCGCGGTGAACGCGGCGATCATCGCCGGCAATCCGCGTGAGCAATGGCTGGAGAAACTCACCGCCTTCTGGCAGCGCGTGACCGGCGGCATGCCCAATCTGTGCCTCACGCACAGCGACAATCTGCGTGAGGTGGAACATCTTGCCGCCGCGGCGACGGTCGCGGCATGGGGTGTTCCCGGCTTCTTCACCCCGCGCGTTCTGCCTGCCTGGTGGGCGCCGGCAGGATCGCCCGGTGCGCTCAGTTTTTACGACACCTCCGGCCTGAGGCAGACGCTTGACGAACTGGTCGATTGGGAACGGGTGAACAACGGCCCCATGCGTTTCTCGGTCGGCGCGGTCGATATCGAGAGCGGCAACTTCATCTATTTCGACAATCGCGACCCCGCCTGGCAGGGCCGGATCGATGCGCGCCATGTCATGGCGTCGGGCGCGCTGCCGCCCGGCCTGCCGCCGGTGGAGATCGACGGACGACATTATTGGGACGGGGGCCTTGTTTCCAACACGCCGCTTTCGCATGTGATGGATCACCAGTCGGACGATCTGCTGATCTTTCAGGTCGATCTTTTCCCCGCCGAAGGGCCGTTGCCGCGCGAACTCACCGATATCTGGGCGCGGCAGAAGGACATTCAATATTCCAGCCGGACGCGTCAGGTGACGGACCAGTATCTGCGCGAACGCCGCCAGCATCAGACCATCCGTGATCTGCTGAACCTCCTGCCGCCCGACCTTATGCAGACGGCGCAGGCGCAGGCCGCCGCCGGCATGATCGACGAAAGCGCGGTGAACATCGTCCACCTCATCTACCGGGCGCGGGCATGGGAAAGCGGCGCGCGCGATTTCGAATTTTCGCGCTGTACGATGCTCGATCACTGGGCGCAGGGACGCGAGGCGGTGTCCGCGGTGGTCGCCAGGGGCAACCAGCTTATCGCCAACAACATCACCCACGGCCGCACCGCTACGTTCGATCTTGGGCGGTCCGGCCAGATCAAGGAGAAACAGGCATGACCCTCGCTGGCAAGACGGCGCTCATCACCGGCTCCACCTCCGGCATCGGCCTGGCCTATGCAAAGGCGCTGGCGGCCGAAGGCGCGAACATCGTCATCAACGGGTTCGGTGACAAGGATGCGATCGAACAGGAACGCCTCGCGCTGGAACAGGCGAGCGGTGCGAAAGCGCTCTATTCCGGTCACGATCTTACGAAAGTGGAAGAAATCGAGGCCATGATGCGCGAGGCAGCCGATGCGTTCGGCGGCGTCGATATCCTCATCAACAATGCCGGGATGCAGCATGTCGCGCCGGTCGAGGATTTTCCGCTCGACAAGTGGAGCCTCATCCTCAAGCTGAACCTCGAAGCCGCCTTCCATACGACGCGGCTTGGCGTGCCTTACATGAAGCAGAAGAAGTGGGGCCGGATCATCCAGACGGCATCCGCCCACAGCCTCGTCGCATCACCGTTCAAAAGCGCCTATGTCACCGCCAAGCATGGGCTGGCCGGTTTTACCAAGACGATCGCGCTGGAACTGGCGACCTTTGGCGTCACGGCCAACTGCATTTCGCCGGGCTACGTCTGGACGCCGTTGGTCGAAAGCCAGATTCCAGACACGATGAAGGCGCGCGGGCTGACGCGCGAACAGGTCATCAACGATGTGCTGCTGGAAAGCCAGCCGACCAAGCAGTTCGTCACTGCCGAGCAGGTTGCCGCGACTGCGCTGTTTCTGTGCTCTGATGCCGCCAGCAACATTACCGGCGCGAACCTGTCCGTCGATGGCGGCTGGACGGCTGCGTAGGGTCAGGACCTTCAAACGCGGGGGATTTGACGCATGTCAATTACAAAGGCGTCGTGTCCGGGCAGGCTTGTTCGAGCCTATTGTGCGACGCGGGAATGAGGGGGATGACGATGTTGCGGCAGGAAATACCGGGCTATTGTACGCTGTGCCGGTCGCGCTGCGGGACGATGAATGTCGTCGAGAACGGGCGGCTGGTCGCGGTGAAGAACAACCCGGATCATCCGACCGGCAAGGCCACCTGCCTCAAGGGCCGCGCGGCGCCGGAAATCGCCCATTCTGCCCGCAGGCTGACGACCCCGCTCAAACGCACTGCGCCCCGCGGCGCGAAAGACCCCGGTTTCGTGCCGATTTCGTGGGAAGAGGCGTTGGATACGGTGGCCGGGCGCCTGTCCGCGATCAAGGCGGAAAGCGGGGCGGAGAGCGTTGCCTTCAGCGTGACCTCGCCGTCATCCTCGACCGTGTCGGACAATTATGACTGGATATGGCGCTTCATCCGCACGTTCGGCAGCCCCAACGCCATCTTCTCCACCGAATTGTGCAACTGGCACAAGGATTATGCCCACGCCTTCACCTTCGGCTGCCCGACGCCGACGGCGGATTATCGCAACGCCGATGTGGTGATCCTGTGGGGCCATAACCCTTCCAACGTCTGGCTGGCGCAGGCCGAGGCGATCAGCGCCGCGCAGGCGCGGGGAGCGCGCATCGTCGTCATCGATCCGCGCCAGACCGCGACGGCCCGCACCGCCGACCTGTGGCTTCAGGTGAAGCCCGGCACCGATGCGGCGCTGGCCATGGGCGTGTCGCGGGAAATGATCGCGCGCGGGTTGTTCAACCACGATTTCGTGCGCGACTATTCAAACGCGGCGCTGCTGGTGCGGGAGGACAACGGCCTGTTCCTGCGCGGGTGCGATGTGGGGAATGCTGAAAAGCCCGGCGCCTATATGGTGTGGAACGCGGACGAGGGACGCGCCGTGCCGCTCGGCACGCATTCTGACGAAACCTTCCTGGAACGGTCCGGGCCGCGTGCGATTGCCGGGGTGGACGGGACGATCGCCTGCCGCACCGCGTTCGACCATTTCGCCGAAGCGGTCGAACCCTATGACCCCGAAACGGTCGAGCGCATCTGCGGGGTCAGGCGCGAGCAGATACCGGCGCTGGCGGAGATGCTGGGCGCGGCGGGCGCGATCGCCTATCACGCCTGGACGGGCGTGGCGCACCATCGCAACGCGACGCAGATCGAACGGTCGATCGCCACGCTCTATGCGCTGACCGACAGCTTCGACAAACCCGGCGGCAATGTCCGCCATCCGGCGCATCCGGTGTCGAAGATGCACGATGTGTCGATGATCCCGGAAGAAACCCGTAAAAAGGCGCTGGGGCTGGACAGGCGCCCGCTCGGCCCGCCGACCGAAGGCTGGATCACCGGCACCGATTTCTGCGACGCGGTGCTGGATGAACAGCCCTATGCGGTGCGCGCGCTGTTCTCATTCGGTTCCAACCTGCTGGTGTCGCAGCCGCATGGCGGGCGCGGGCGGCAGGCGCTGGAAGCGCTCGATTTCCATGTTCACTGCAACATGTTCATGAACCCCACCGCCGAATATGCGGACATCATCCTGCCGGTGAGCGTGCCGTGGGAGAATGAGGGGCTGCGCGTCGGCTTCGAGATTTCGGGCTCTGTTGCAAAAATCGTGAAGCTTGAGCATGCTTGGCGGAGATTGGACGGACGGAACGATGACGGATTTCAAGTGGCGCCATTTCCAGGGT
>SBGG01000097.1 GCA_006226685.1 Sphingomonadales bacterium | reverse complement strand
GTCATAATGGGCGGCGGCGGCGCCGAAAGCCCTGCTGATCCGTTGCGTACGCGGCCCGTTCATGACAAAGCGCCGTAAACCTTTTCCCTTCACAGGTGAAGCACCCAACATGCCCGGCGCCACAGCTCCCTCCCCCTCTTCGCCCGCTTTTTTCCAGTCCGGTCGCAACCGCCCGATGGATATGGCGCGCGGCTTTGCAGTGATGGGCATAGTGTTGATGAACATCATTGCCCTTTCGATGCCGAAAGGCGCCTATTTCAACCCCGATGCAGGGGGGGGAGAAGGGCTGGTGGACCGCCTTGTCTGGGCGCTGGCTTTCATTCTGGTCGACGGCAAGATGCGCGGGCTTTTCTCGCTGCTTTTCGGGGCGAGCATGGTGTTGCTGATGGACCGCGCCGAAATGGCGGGTGGGAATGGACGCCATCGCCACATCGTCCGCAGCTTCTGGCTCGCGCTGATCGGCTTTGCTCATTATCTGCTGCTCTGGTGGGGGGATATACTCACCCTCTATGCGCTGATCGGGCTGGTCGCCCTGCCGCTCGCGGGCAAACAGCCGCTCACGCTGGTGAAGCTCGCCTTTCTTGCGTTCGGCGTGCATTTCCTGATCCTGATCGGGCTGATGCTGGGCATCCACCATGTGATCGGTGCGGCGGCCTCCGCCGATGCGGGGCCGGATACCATTGCTCTGGCGGCGCAGACGCTCGATCAGATCGGCGAGCCGGGAACCGACGCGATCGCGCGGGAAACAGCGCTGTATCGGGGAAGCTGGGAAGCCATGGTCGCCTATAAAGCGAACGGCTATCTCAGTTGGGGCATGTCCAACCTGCACTATATGGGGCTGGAAATATTGGGCTTCATGCTGCTCGGCATGGCGATGTTGAAAGGCGGCTTCCTCACCGGAACATGGCCGCGCGAACAATATCGCGCGACCGCGCGCCATTGTTTCCTGATCGGCCTGCCCCCGATGACAGGCCTCGCCATCTGGGCATGGGCAAGCGGGTTCGACGCGGTGACGACCTTCGGCGTCGTCTTCGCCTGGTCCTTTCCCTTTCGCGTTCCGCTGACCGTCGGCGTTGCCGCGCTGATCTTCACGATGATTTCAGGTCGGGAGCCCGGCGCCCTGCTGACCCGGATCGAGGCGGTGGGCCGGCTGTCGCTCAGCAATTATCTGGGCACCAGCCTGATCCTGACCGCGCTCTTCTATGGCTGGGGCTTCGGCCTGTTCGGATCGGTTTCCCGCGCAGCCTGCTATGGAATCGTGCCGCTGGTCTGGGCGCTGATGCTGCTCTGGTCATATCCGTGGATCAATCGCTTCCGCTATGGCCCGGCCGAATGGATATGGCGCAGCCTGACGCTATTGCGACCGCAGCCGTTTATGCGCCACCGGGCCGCATAAACCGCCTTCGGTGGAGAAATACGCATCTGCTTTTGCCGGGAACACATCGTTCCACACCGGCCGGGAGTGTCACGGCACGGGTCAGAAGCGGAAATCAGGAACGAGTCAGGCCATTTAGCGACAGTGCCAGGGTCTTGCGCCCAAAACCGGTGGATGCGCGCGGCAACGCCGCCGGACCGGCGTGATATTCCAGTTCCGCGAGGGTCCGTTCAAAACAGGCGCGCAGATCCGCAACATCGCCGATCAGCTCTTCCGGACCGGTGCGATGCTCGACACATTGGCGCGCGCCCATTTCGATCCGTTCGGCCAGATCGCCCAGCGCGCGGGAACCGAGCTGACGCGATTCCCCTTTGAGGGTATGCGCCGGAATGACGAGGGATGCGGCATTGCGATCGCGCATCGCCTGCTCCACCGCCGCCACGGATCGGATGCCATCCTCACGGAAATAGCCGAGAATACGCTGAAAGCTTGCCCCCAACTGGAGGCGCGCACGCTCATAATCCTGCCTGTCGATCAGTTCCGCATCCATGCCGGTCGCATCTTCCCATGCCAGTTCCGGCGGGGAGCATAATCGCAGGCTGGTAAATATTCCCCTTATCGGCCCAGACGATAGCAAGCCTGCCCGGCCTCGACGAAAGACCAGCCCCGTTCGGTGGCGAGCGCCTTCAACTCCTTCGCGGCCATGGGGTCATCGGCCCGAACCTCCACCAGCGCATGATCGCGCAGCGCCCGCGACGCCCGCAACACCGGCCAGGGACAGCGCATCCCCCGCGCGTCGACCGCGAAGGGAACAGGATCGCTCATTTTTTATAAGGGTTTTTGGGGGACCGCAGCGTCAGCCGCACCGGCACTGCGCCAAACCCCAGATCGCGGCGAATACCGTTTATCAAATAACGCTGATAACTTTCGGGCAGCAAATCGAGACGCGTACCGAACAGCACGAAACCGGGCGGGCGCGTCTTGGCCTGCGTCAGGTAGCGCAGCTTGATCCTCTTGCCGCCGGGCGCGGGCGGCGGGTTGGTTTCCAGTGCTGACTCAAACCAGCGGTTGAGCGTGCCCGTGGAAATACGATGGGACCAGACGCGGCGCACTTCGAACGCGGCGGAAAGCAGGTCGTCAATACCCTTGCCGGTCGCGCCCGACACGGTGATGAGCGGCACGCCCTTCACCTGCGCCAGTCCTTCGTCCAGCGCCTTGCGCACGCCCTGATAAAGGGCCGAACCGTTTTCGGAGACATCCCATTTGTTGAGACCGATCAGCAGCGCCCGGCCTTCCTGCAACACCTTATCGGCAATGCGAAGATCCTGCGCCTCCAGCCCCTTGGTCGCATCGAGCAACAGCACGACGACCTCGGCGAAATCGACCGCATGCAGGCCGTCCGCGACCGCCAGCTTTTCCAGCTTGTCCTGCACCTTGGCACGCTTGCGCATCCCCGCCGTATCGATCAGGCGCACAGTCCGCGCCTTCCCTTCCCGATCGGTCCACTGGTGATCTATGGCGATGCTGTCGCGGGTAATGCCCGCCTCCGGCCCGGTGATGAGACGTTCCTCACCGATAATCCGGTTGATAAGCGTCGATTTGCCCGCATTGGGGCGCCCGACAATGGCCAGCTTCAGCGGCGCAGCATCAAGCGCATCCTCATCGTCGAAATCGACGGCCTCTCCATTGCCCGCAAGACCGGCCGCTTCCAGTTCCGCCTGCGCCCGTTCGACGTGCGGCAGCAGCGCCTGAAACAGATCGGCCATGCCCTGCCCATGTTCGGCGGAAAGCGGCACCGGCTCGCCCAGCCCGAGCGAGAACGCCTCCATCAACCCATCTTCGGCGGCTCTCCCTTCCGCCTTGTTCCCGGCAAGGATGACCGGCGTATCGCTGCCGCGCAGCCAGCGGGCGATTTCCTCGTCCAGCGGCGTCAGCCCCGCCCGCGCATCGATCAGGAACAGCGCGACATCGGCGGTTTCGATGGCCGCCTCTGTCTGCCGCCGCATCCGGCCCGGCAGGCTTTGCGGATCTTCATCCTCATAACCGGCAGTATCGACAATGCGGAAATCAAGGCCCAGAAGATGCGCCTCGCCTTCACGCCGGTCGCGGGTCACGCCGGGCTGGTCATCGACCAGCGCGAGACGTTTTCCCACCAGCCGGTTGAACAGCGTGGATTTGCCGACATTGGGCCGCCCGACGATGACTATGGTGGGCAGCATCTCTCCCCGATCCTTCCTTACAGGCGTTTGCCTCAACGATAGGCGGTCAGGTGACCGTCATCGGCAAGGATATAGAGAATATTATTGGCCACAACGGGGCTCAACGACATTGAGCGGCCGGTGTCAACGGTAGCCCTGATCGAACCGTCGGCCGGATTGACATAAATAATATCCTTGTCGGTCGATACCAGCAACAGGCTGCCCCCGGCCGCGATCGGCCCGGTCCAGCGCAGCGCGCCCTTGCGGTTCTTCGCATTGCGCCAGCGTTTCAGCTGGCTGATCCAGCGAATCTTGCCGGTGGTGCGGGCGACGCACAGCAGCTTCGCGTCGTCGGTCACCACGAATACCCATTCGCCGACCACCGCCGGCGTGGAGATGCCCGCAATGTTGATTTCCCACAGACGCTGCCCCGACACCAGTTCATAGGACGCCATGCGCCCGCCCTGCCCGATGGCAAAGACGCGGCCGCGATCGACCACCGGATCGGCATCGATATCGGCCAGCGACGCGACCGAGGTGGAAATGCTGGTCCGCGACAACGCATCCCCCCAGAGGCTGCGACCATTTTCATAGCGATAGGCGTTGAGTTCGCCCGAACTGAAACCGGCGATCACCGTTCCCTGCGTGGCGGCGGGCGCCGCGACGCCGAACACGCCGGTCGATTCGACCGTTCCGGCCTCGCTCCATTCGACCGCGCCATCATCCTGGTTGAGAGCGAAGACCTGATTGTCCTGGCTCATCACATAAACCTGGTTGTCGGCGAGCGTCGGCGATCCGCGCAGCGGCCCGCCGGGACGTTTTTTCCACAATATATTGCCGGTTACCGAATCGAGCGCGGCGACATCGCCCACGCCGGTGGTAACGAATACCCGGCCGCCTTCGACCGACACACCGCCGCCGAACAACGCCCGGCCATTGCCTTCGGACGGCATGTCCGTCCGCCACAGCCGCGCGCCGGTTTCGGCGTTCATCGCGAGCACATGCGCATCGGCGTCGATGACGAACAACTTGCCATCATAAACCACCGGAGGCGCGGCGAGCCGGGCCCGATTGGTGCTGCCGGTGATCGAGGTGGACCAGATTTCCTTCGGTGCGGCCGCGAGCGAGACATGCCCCATCAGCTTCGCCGCATTGCCGCCCGGCTGCGCCCAGTCGCGGTTCACGACGACCGGGGGCAGTTCGACCGGAACCGAGGCCAGCGTCGCATCCGCCTCGGCATCGCGCTCACTCGAAAGAATAGAAACACGATCGCCCAGAACCGGGGTCTTGGGCCGCTTGTCCTTGCCGCCGCCCACAACGCCGCAGGCCGAAAGCGAGGCCAGCGCGAGCGCCAGCACCGCCGCGCGCGTCATTCCGCGCCGGGACAAAACCGACGATCCGTCATTCACTTCCGGCAGCATGATCGCCCTCATCCTTTGCATTCGATGCATTTCCTTCCACGCCGCCATCAATATCGACCGCATCGACCCCGAGCAGGCCCGCCATCTGGCGCGCACGGGACCGCAGCGTTTCCGGCACCTTATCATCCTTTGCAATGGCGGCGAACAGCGGACCGGCGAGATCCTTCTTGCCCATTTTCATATAGGCAATGGCGCTCATTTCCGCCGCGCTACCGAACCATGGGCCGCCTTCGACCGCCAGCGGCTTCAGACGATCGACGATCTGCTGTGGCTGCATCTCGTCAAAAGTCAGCGCCACCTGACGAATGGTGCCGAGATCGCGATAGGGTGCGGGCAGAGACTTGTTGGCAGCAATATCACCGTAAAGTTTCGCCGCCCCCTTGATATCGCCCTTCTGCACGGCGACGGCAGCCTGCGCCAGCACCGTCATCGCGCGATAGCCCGGCTGATCCGCGGCGGCGAGCGCCTTCATCTTCGCCTCGTCCGGAGTGCCGCCCGAGGCAAGCGATTGCAGCACATCCTGTGCCTGCTCCGCTACCTCACCCGATACCTCGCGGCTGTGGTGACTCCAATAGAGCCAGCCGCCAAAGGCCGCGAGGCCGATAGCGACCAGCCCGGCGATCCACACTCCATAGCGCCGCCAGAAACCGGCGAGCCGATCCTGACGGACGGCATCGTCGACTTCGCGGAAAAAAGCCTCATTAGGGGATGGCGTTTCGGCCAAGGAAAATCTCCAGATTCGATCGACGGGGCCGCGAAGGGCATATCGGCGCGGACCTTAGCGGCCGCCCGTGCCCGCGCAAGTCACTTTTTCGGCAGATAGACCTGTTCCACGCCCGGAAAGCGGCGGCCCCTGACCTCTTCCGCATAGCGGGTCACAGCCTCGGAAACGAGGCCCGACATATCCGCATAGCGTTTGACGAAGCGCGGCGTGCGCTCGAACAACCCCAGCATATCTTCGGTCACCAGCACCTGCCCGTCGCACCGGGCGGATGCGCCGATACCGATAACCGGGATGTCCAGCGTCTCGGTAAGAGCGATGGCGATCGGCTCAATCACCCCTTCAAGCACGACCGAAAAGGCCCCGGCATCCGCAATCGCCTTGCCATCACCGAGGATCTTCTCATATTCTTCCTGACTACGGCCGCGCGCGGCATAGCCGCCCAGCGCATTCACCGCCTGCGGCGTCAGGCCGATATGGGCCATCACCGGAATACCGCGCCGCGCAAGGAAGGAGATGGTGTCGGCCATCGCCACGCCGCCTTCCAGCTTTACCGCAGCGCAGCCGGTTTCCTTGAGGATGCGCGAGGCGCTTTCGAACGCCTGTTGCGGGGAGGCTTCATAGCTGCCGAACGGCATATCGACGATGACGACGCTGTGATAGCTGCCGCGCACCACCGCCGCGCCATGGGCACACATCATCTCCAGACTGACCGGAATAGTGGAAGGCAGGCCATAGATCACCTGCCCCAGCGAATCGCCGACAAGCAACATATCGCAATGCGGATCGAGCAGCTGGGCCTGCCGCGCGGTATAGGCGGTAAGCATGACCAGCGGCTCGTCGGTCCGTCCTTCGAACTTGCGCCGCTGTATACCCGGTACGGTTAAACGCTTGAGCGGCGTGGGCGTCGGATTGGCGCGGCTGGTCGATGTATCGAGCGTATAGGTGGTAGACATGCGTTCCTCTCTAACGCCCTTGCCGAAAAAGGACCAGCCGGGAGCGTATTTCCCTCGGCATCGCTTTTCCGAGCGGGCGTTCTTACCCTGACCTTGCTAACCGACCACTTCTTCGGTTTCCGGAAAGGGAAAGCTCTCCGCCAGGCTTATTCCATCCAGCACCCGGGCGGTTTCGTCGCGCACGCGCAGCATCACCCGATGCAACCTGCACTCCGATTCCGGCAGACAATTTTTGCACGGTTCATGCGCGAACCGGCTGGCACAGGGCACCAGCGCGAGCGAACCGCGCGTCAGCCGGACGATATCGCCATAGCTGATATCGATCGGCGCCAGCGCCAGCCAATAGCCACCGTCCCTTCCCCGCTGCGTCGCCACCAGTCCTTCCCGCGACAATTCGGACAGAATGACCGTCAGAAACTTGGCCGGTATATTCTGCGTGTCGGCAATATCACCGAGCGGGATCGGGCCCTTCCCATAATGATCGGCCAGATGTTGTAGCGCGCGGATGGCGTAGCGGGTCTTTTGCGACAGCATGGACGGACCATCGCGGCAATCGAAACGAATTTCAACCTTTCCGGTCAAGAATAAGACGAAGACCTATTCCAAAACGGGCTGGGAGGAAAACAGGACCCGCCCAGCCTCCCCCGGCGCCGCCGGATTTCAGAACAGTCCCTGATAAATTTCCGGCTTGAAACCGACGACCCGACGATCCCCTCTATCCAGCACCGGACGCTTTATCATCGACCCAGCCCCGCAGGGCGGCTTCATCGACTCCGCTTTCTTATAATCGTGAAGATCATAACCGACCCCATAATCCTCCAGCCATTTGCGGGTCTTCTCGATCATGTCATAAACTGCGACGCATGCAGACGAAATCCTGATATCCAGCCGGAACGCTTATGTGCCGAACGAAGCATCCCGAACCAACGCGATCAGACCGGAGATGTGGTTGGTGCCGGTTTTGGCCATGATAGCAGCGCGGTGGTCCTCCACGGTTTTGGCGCTGATCTGCAAATTGGCTGCTACCACCTTGTTGCTCATTCCTGCGGTCAGAAGTTCGAGCACCTGTTTTTCGCGCGCTGTCAACTGTGCCAAACGGTTTAGCGCGGCTCTGCGACGCTTGCTCCAGGCGACACCTTCGGTGATGGAAGTAAGCAAACGAGTTTCATCAAGCGGCTTTTCCAGATAATCCAGACCGCCATAGCACCGTACTGCGTCTACTGCATTGGCTGTAGTGGGCCATGCAGTCATGAAAATGACGGCCGCCGCCGGATTATATTCGCGTAGAGCTTCCGCCAGCGTGAACCCGTCCATTTCGTTCATTATAACGTCCGTAACAACACACTGACATTGTTCATGAGCGCAGGCTTCCAACATCGCGGCAGGTGTAGCAAACGACCGCGCCCAATAACCGTGACGGACAAGCAGTCGAGCGATTGCAGCGCCCAAATCATCATCATCATCGACGACATGAATAAGGGGAGGCAGATTTTCATTCATATGGCGTCCCTATGGCTGGAAGTCGCGTTTCATGAACGATCCATCCGTCCTTGCTTTCTTCACGAGTCAGCCCGCCGCCGTGGGTCGCAATAATGGTTCGTGCGATGAGGCTGCCTACACCGAAGCCTCCCGAATCAGGAGCGGCACTTGCCGGGAGGTTGGTGATGGTAACTTTGGCGTCCTGCTCATGCCTGGTCAGTGAGATTATTATCGGACCGGCCGGGGAGGCGGCCATGGCATTATGGACAAGGTTGAGAAACGCCTGAGTTAGTTCAATCTCCTGTCCCAACACAACAATGTCCTCGTCAGGCAAAGCCAATTTAACCGCGCCTGCCTTTGACGCCGCTTCCCCAGCGGCAAGCTTTACCACTTCGCCGATCAGCAGGACCAGCGACACGGGAGCAGGATTGTCCAACGCCCGCCCGCCGAATTGGCGCAGGCGACGTATCATTGCGGAAAGCGTATCGACTTTACGAGCAACTATTGCTGCGCTTTCGGCAATCTCCATATCCTTCTGGCTGACGGTAGCGAGATGTCGGCTTTCGATGGCAAGCGTGGAGAGCGGTTGACTGATTTCATGGATAACAGCAACCGACATCGCACGCAGCGTTTTGAGCCGCTCGGCTTGAAATAGCAGGCGGTTCCGGCGGGCGATGGCTTGCCGCGCCGAGCGCTGAGCATCCGTATAGCTGCCCGCGAGATAGGCCGATACGGCAGCGATCACTAATCCGATATGAAGCGTCAGCCGTGTCGGAACATCGGGCGCCAGCGCAGACCACAGCAAAGTAATCCCGCCAGACAAAATAATTGCGATCCATGCGCCTTTGCTGCCGAGACTTAAGCCAAGCCATGTCATCGCCAACATGACCGGCATCAGCCTGAGGTCCGGCAGAAGGATGGCAAGCAACCATCCTGCCATGAAAACAAGAACGGCTTGCCGCATAACCCGCGGAGGCGGCCATAGCATATGCTGAACGTTGTTCCGGGGCTTCGCTTTATCTTCAGTCAGCCACAGGAAAATCGGCGCGACAACCAGAACTCCCAAAAGATCGCCCAGTAGAAATGCCGAGGTCGGGAGGGAGGTTGCCGAAGCGTCATAACGTGCCCACAGCCATTGCCACCCCCCCCTGACAAGGGCGGTGCCTGTGGGCACTAAAATAGTGGCAAGCCCGAACGGCAACGGATTATCGATCGCCAGATCAGCTTGATTGCGTCGTTCCTCCCACCTCACAGCGGCGATAATGCATCCGGTCGTGAGAGGCGGTAAAATGATGTCGACCACTGCCTTTGGTGACAGTGGATGGCCCGCGACAGCTATCCATAACACGCCTTGCGCCAGCAGTTCGGCCAGCATGACGGCTGGCGTCCATCTTTCGCCGTAACGCCATAGAAATGCCAATCTGACGCCTGCTGCGGGATACCACAGGCTGAAGAAATAGGATCCACCCCAAATACGGGCAATTTCGAATGTTGCGACAAAGGCTGCCAGATAAGAAAGCCATAACCTGGCATGTTTCCACAATGCTCTTGATGAGATTCTATTTTTGGAAATATTCAATAATGAAATCATGATACGATTTTATTATTACAGATATTGCAATTGCTTCAATCTGCAAAATTTCCGGATAGACAAAATATTAAAATTTGACTAATCATGTTACCATTTGTCATCCGGGGTTTTTCCGGATTTTCCTGCCGCCTGCTTCTTGTTTCATTGCACCCTCAATCTGCAATTGATGGATTGGGCAAGAACGGGGACGTCATGCGTTGGATTTCAAGTCAATTATAGAAGGGACTTTGCTTCTTTCAGGCCGCGAGGCCAAGAGAATGCTCCCTACTTGATGCCCCTTGTCCATGAAACCCAATAACAAATTGAGGGATTTCTTTGTCGTAGCGGAAACCGGAGCCGCTCTCAAGGATAGATGAGGACAAAATTATGACCGTAATAGGAACCAATATTGCCGCTATGCGTGCCCAAAGTGCTTCGCAAAGCGCCTCGATGCAATTGCAGGACTCTATGGAGAGGCTCTCCTCTGGCAAGCGCATCAACAGTGCGAAGGACGACGCCGCGGGCCTTGCCATCTCGACCAAGATGACTGCACAAATCCGCAGTCTCAATGCCGCTGCACGCAACGCAAATGACGGCATATCGCTCGCTCAGACCGCCGAAGGCGCGCTTGGTCAGATCAGCAGCATCTTGCAGCGCATTCGGGAACTGGCGGTTCAGTCAAGCAACGGTACCGTCACGGACACTGACCGGGCAGGTCTCGACAATGAGGCACGCGCTTTGCTCGATCAGATCAACACGATCGCGCAAACGACGGATTTCAACGGCGTCAAGCTGCTTGATGGCAGCGGCGGCGCCATCACCATTCAGACGGGCGCCAATGCGACCGATAAGGTTGATATCGCGCTGCAGAACGTTCAGGCATTGGCGCTCGGCGTGGGTAAAACATCTTCGTCGATCAATAGCGCGATCAACGCTTTGTCCGCGTCCACTGGCGGAGGCGTCGCAACAGCCGAGGCCGCGTTGCGACGCGCTCTCGAAAGCGGAACAAGGCCAGGCTATATTGCTTGGGCCGGCGGCGCCCATGTTCCTGCTCTCAACAGTGCCATTAACAATCTGGCCACTGCCGCGAGTAACAATCCTTGTGCGCCGAGGCCGGACTCTGCCGTAACGGCAGCGGAAGCAACGCTGCGGGCAGTAATCGCATCACCAGCGAACATGGGCAGCATGGCGGCAGCGATAGACCTCTCTACATCCGCTACCGCATCGCAATCGCTCGTCAAGCTTGACGCGGCGTTGAATAATGTCGCTGCAACACGGGCGTCGCTCGGCGCATCACAGAACCGTCTGGCAGTGACCATCGACAATATCACATCGACCGTCACCAATCTGACGGAAGCCCGCTCGCGTATCGAGGACGCGGATTTCTCGGCTGAGACGACGGCTCTCGCCAAGGCACAGATACTCGCTCAGGCGTCGACTGCGATGATCGCGCAGGCAAATCAGGCCCAGCAGAGCGTTCTCTCGTTGATCCGTCAGTAGTTGATTGTCGGCTCAGATATTGGTCCGCCAAAAGTCGGTAGAGTGGTCCCTGGCGCATTCCGTTTCTGCTGCGCCAGGGATCCAGCCTGCAGGGGTCAATAATCGATAATTATACAATAATGCGGTGAAATTCCGATCGACCGCCTAAACGACGATGCCATCGACTGGCCTTGACCATATTGGCCAAGGGATAATGAAAATGTCGCCCCTCAAAACTCTCAAACTGACTACCGCCAATCGCAATACCCCCCCCCGGACACCCGAACAGGTACTGCGCGGGGCAAGCTCGCCAACCACCTCAATCGACAGCAGGCGCTCGCGGAAGCGGAAATTGACGGAACGCCGCTTCAGGCTACCAGATAGGTGACGCGCACCAATGAAGCGAGCAAGCAAATCCGCGTCGATGCACCGCGTCAATCCAGACGTTTTTCGTTTCAAGCGGCCTGACCGCGTGCCTGCGGGCAAGCAGAAGGCCTTTGTGATTCTTGGGTCAGGCCCCCTGGCGGCAAGGCTCTCAAGACTGCAGCGCTTTTTCCCATTCAGCCGTATTGAAACCCAACAATATCCCGCCATCATATTCAACGATTGGCCGCTTAATAGCTGACGGATTTTCCGCCATCACAGCGATGGCCTTGGCGGCATCCAAATCCGCTTTCACGCTATCCGGCAATTTCCTGAAGGTAGTCCCGGCACGATTGAGCACCTTTTCCCAGCCGAACCGATCGACCCAATCTATCAGCTTGGCGACATCCACCCCATTCTTCTTGTAATTGTGGAATTCATAAACAGCGCCACGATCTGCCAACCAAGCGCGAGCTCTTTTCACGGTATCGCAGTTCGGAATCCCATACAGCGCTATTGTCATGATACCTCTCTTTCAATGAAATCATTGGAAAGCCGCGGCTTTCCCGGAAAATATTTCCTGTCTACGTGCATGAACAGATTGCTCGCAATCGGGGATGCCGTACATCACAGGCAAGGATGTCATCGGGAAGAATCCTCTCGTCATGCGGATGCAATATGCCTTCGGCTATGCCCCGCCCGGCGAGCGGGACGCAAGATTTTCCTGCTGGTCGCCCGCGTCGCCTTCCCACATGCGACTATCCCAACCGATTCAGCCAAATCGGCTCAGCATAATTGTCAGCAGGAACCGGCGCTGCTACAGGCCGGATCATGGACCCTTGCACAACATGCGTCGTACGGAACCGCGCCATCTGCTCCGCGCTGGACCTCAATGAGGTTGCCGCGCTGGGGAAGATGGGTCGGCATCACCGCCTCGTGCCCGGCCAGACCCTGATCTGGGAGGGTGAGGATTCACTGCTCGTCGCCAATGTGATCGAGGGCGTGCTGAAGCTGTCCACCTCTTTGAGCGACGGCCGCGAACAGATTGTCGGCGTCGTCTATCCGTCCGATTTCATCGGCCGCCCTTTCGGCGCGCGGGCGCAGCATAATGTCACGGCGCTGACCGAGGCCCATGTCTGTACTTTTTCGGGCGGCGATTTCGATCGCTTCGCTCAGGAGCACCCGCAACTCGAGCATAAGCTGCTCGAACGCACTCTGGCAGAACTCGACCGGACACGACGCTGGCTGTTGCTGCTTGGCCGCATGACGGCTTCGGAAAAGCTCGCCACCTTCCTGCTCGACATGTCCGAACGGCTGGTCCGGCCCGACTGCTCCAGCAACGGCCCCATCAATGCCTTCGACCTGCCCTTCGGGCGGCAACAAATTGCGGACATATTGGGCCTCACCATCGAAACGGTCAGCCGCCGCCTCAATGATTTCAAGGCGGAGGGAATCATCGGCGTGCCAAGCCGCCGCCGCATCGAGATACTCGACCGGGAAGCACTGGCCGGAATCGCATCATCGGGAAGCGTCCGCTAAACCCTCGGAAATCCGACATTTCCGGCCTTCCGCGCTGCAAACTACATTATTGACCCGTATCAAAGACTGCTTTCACGCTATGTCATAGCGACCAATCATGGTAGGCCCTAGACAAGAAGCAGGGGCTTTGAACGGGGTAAGAAAAATGGAAATACTTGTGCTTCGCGCGGGGGGATGGCTGTTGGTCGCCCTGCTCGCTTTCAGCGCATTAGTACTGAGCGCCGACGGCGGCTTTGCGGTCCATATGGGGATAGTTACCGCAGCCGCCCTCCTGATGCTCTGGCTGACGATCAGCCGCGCCGATTATGGCGCGATCGCCCGCGGCATTTTGCGCACTCCCGCCGATCCGGGCCGTTATGATGACGATCCGATCCGCTGGGGCCTGATCGCGACGGTTTTCTGGGGCCTTGCCGGTTTCGCGGCGGGGCTTTACGTCGCGCTTCAGCTCGCCTTCCCCGTGCTCAACCTGGGTCTGGAATATACGACCTTCGGGCGCCTGCGCCCGCTCCATACCTCGGCGGTCATCTTCGCCTTTGGCGGCAACGCACTGATCGCGACCAGCTTCTATGTCGTGCAGCGCACCTGCCGCGCGCGGCTCGCCTTCCCGACCCTCGCCCGGTTCGTGTTCTGGGGCTATCAGATGTTCATCGTGCTGGCCGCGACCGGCTATCTGATGGGCATTACCGAGGCCCGCGAATATGCCGAACCCGAATGGTATGTCGACCTGTGGCTCACCATCGTCTGGGTCGCCTATCTCGCGGTGTTCGTCGGCACCATCATCAAGCGCAGCGAACCGCATATCTATGTGGCGAACTGGTTCTATCTTTCCTTCATCCTGACCATCGCGATGCTGCACATCGTCAACAATCTGACGATGCCGGTCAGCCTGTTCGGATCGAAGAGCTACGCCGCCTTTTCGGGCGTGCAGGACGCGCTGACTCAATGGTGGTACGGCCATAATGCGGTCGGCTTCTTCCTGACCGCCGGCTTCCTCGCGATGATGTATTATTTCGTGCCGAAGCAGGCCGAGCGGCCGATCTACAGCTATCGCCTGTCGATCATCCACTTCTGGTCGCTGATCTTCCTCTATATCTGGGCGGGTCCGCACCACCTTCACTACACCGCACTGCCCGACTGGGCGCAGACGCTGGGCATGGTTTTCTCGATCATGCTGTGGATGCCGAGCTGGGGCGGCATGATCAACGGCCTGATGACGCTGAACGGCGCATGGGACAAGATCCGTACCGATCCGATCATCCGCATGATGGTGCTTGCGGTCGCCTTTTACGGCATGTCGACCTTCGAAGGGCCGATGATGTCGATCAAGGCAGTCAACAGCCTGTCGCATTATACCGACTGGACCATAGGCCATGTTCACTCCGGCGCATTGGGATGGAACGGCATGATCACCTTCTCCGCCGTCTATTATCTCGCCCCGCGCCTGTGGAACCGTCAGCGGCTCTACTCGCTGCGCATGGTCAACTGGCACTTCTGGCTCGCCACCATCGGCATCGTCCTCTACGCCGCGTCCATGTGGGTCGCGGGCATCATGCAGGGCCTGATGTGGCGCGAATATGGCTCCGACGGCTACCTCGTCTACTCCTTCTCCGAAGTCGTGAAGGCGATGTTCCCGATGTATGTGATCCGCGCGACCGGCGGTGTGCTGTACCTGACCGGTGCCGTCATCATGGCCTATAATGTGGCGATGACCATCGCGGGCAAGCTGCGCGAGGAGAAGCCGATGACCGAAACCCCCTATGACGAAGCCGCCGACCGTCCGGTCACCGCGGTTCCGGCGGAGTGAGGCGACATGACCACGATCACGGAAAAGCACAAGAAGATCGAACGCAACGTCACGTTGCTGGCCGTTCTTGCCTTCCTCGTCGTCACCATCGGCGGGCTGGTTGAAATCGTTCCGCTCTTCTGGGTGAAGAGCACGGTCGAGAAGGTTGAGGGGATGCGTCCCTACACCCCGCTCGAACTGGCGGGACGCAACATCTATATGCGCGAGGGCTGCTATAATTGTCACAGCCAGATGATCCGTCCGTTCCGGGACGAGGTCGAACGCTATGGTCATTACAGCCTTGCCGCCGAATCCATGTACGATCACCCGTTCCAATGGGGGTCGAAGCGGACCGGGCCGGACCTTGCCCGCGTCGGCGGCCGCTATTCGGACGAATGGCATGTGCAGCATCTGATCGATCCGCGCGCGGTGGTGCCGGAATCGATCATGCCGCCCTATGCCTTCCTCGCCGAGCATGAGCTGAAGGCCGGCGACATGACGAAGCATCTGCGGGCGCTCACCCGCGTTGGCGTGCCCTATACCGATGAGGATCTCGAAAAGGCCAATGCCGACCTGCTGGCGCAGGCCGACCCCGAGGCGGATACAGAAGACCTGCTGCGCCGCTATCCCAAGGCCCAGGCCCGCGATTTTGACGGAAACCCGCAAAAGCTGACGGAGATGGACGCGCTCGTCGCCTATCTCCAGATGCTCGGCACGCTGGTCGATTTCAAGGCCGCCGCCGGTCAGGAGGAGCCGCAATGACCTATAACGACCTGCGGCATTTCGCCGATAGCTGGGGCCTTGTCTTCATGGGCCTGACCTTTCTCGGCCTTATCGGCTGGACCTTCCTTCCCGGCGCGCGGGATCGCCATAAATCCGCCGCCACGATGATCTTCGATGAGGCCGGTGACTCTCACACAACCGGCGAATTCCACAAGGAGCGCGACGATGTCAGGGAATAAGCGCATCGACCAGCCAACCGGCACCGAAACCGTCGGCCATGAGTGGGATGGCATCGAGGAACTGAACACGCCTCTGCCGCGCTGGTGGCTGTGGTCCTTCTATGCCTGCATCGCGTTCGCGATCGGCTATTGCTTCCTCTACCCCTCGGTCCCGGGCGCGAACGGCGCGACCGGCGGCCTCTTCAAATGGTCGAGCCGCGATCAGCTCCAGAAGGAACTGAATGCGCGCGATGCGGAACTCAATCAGGTGCGACAGGCGCTCGTTGCCGCCGACATCCACAAGCTGGAGGGCAATGAGCAACTGATGCAGGAAGCGATCGCGGGCGGATCGGCCGCGTTCAAGGTTTATTGCGTGCAGTGCCATGGTGCGGGCGCCGCAGGGTCAAAGGGCTATCCCAACCTCAATGACGACGACTGGCTGTGGGGCGGCGACCTTGCCACCATCGAAAAGACGATCACTGACGGCGTTCGTCAACCCAACCACGTCGAAACCCGCTATTCGCAAATGCCCGCCTTCGGCAAGGACGGCTTGTTGCAGCCCGCCCAGATCGAGGATGTGACCTCGTTCGTCCGGGTGATCTCGCATCAGGAAAAACCGAGCGCTTCCTCCCGCCGCGGCCAGCCGATTTTCGAGGCCAATTGCGCCATTTGTCACGGCCCCGAAGGCCATGGCGACCGGATGCAGGGGGCGCCGAACCTCGCCGACGCGATCTGGCTCTATGGCGGCGACCGCGCCTCCATCAGCCAGACCATCGCCAACAGCCGCTTCGGCGTGATGCCCGCATGGGGGCTGCGCCTCGACAAGGCGACGATCCGCATGCTGGCCGCCTATGTCCACTCGCTGGGCGGCGGCGAAGCAATGCCCGCCGCAGAGATGGCCGCCGACATGACTGCGGCGGATGTGGGCGCGGCACAGGAAGGCCCGGTGGAAGAAGGCAATGTCGGCGAATAGTGACATCACCAACTCGCCGCTGGGCGCTTATCAGAAACGGAAAAGTGTCTTCCCCAAGGCGGTGGACGGCACTTTCCGTCGCCTGAAATGGGCGATCATGGCAATCACGTTGCTGATCTATTATGTGACGCCATGGATACGCTGGGACCGCGGGCCCTATGCCCCCGATCAGGCGGTGCTGGTCGATATCGCCCACCGGCGCTTCTACATGTTCTCGATCGAAATCTGGCCGCATGAATTTTATTTCGTCGCCGGATTGCTGGTTATGGCCGGCATCGGCCTGTTCCTCATCACCTCTGCGGTCGGACGCGCCTGGTGCGGCTATAGCTGCCCGCAAACCGTCTGGACCGACCTGTTCCAGCATATCGAACGCTTCATCGACGGCGACCGCAACGCCCAGATCAGGCTGCAGAACGCGCCGTGGAGTGCGGGCAAGATCGCCCGGCGGCTGCTGAAATGGGGCATATGGCTCGCCATCGCCTTCTGGACCGGCGGCGCATGGATCCTGTATTTCGGCGATGCGCCCACGCTTGTCCGCGATTTCTGGACCGGCCATGCTGCGCCGGTCGCCTATATGACGGTGTTCGTGCTGACGATGACCACCTTCGTCTTCGGCGGCTTCATGCGCGAACAGGTGTGCATCTATATGTGCCCCTGGCCGCGCATCCAGACGGCGATGATGGACGAGAAATCGCTGCTCGTCACCTATCGGAAATGGCGTGGCGAACCGCGCGGCAGCCTGAAGCAGGCGCAGGCCCACCCCGGAGCGGTCGGCGACTGTATCGATTGCAATCAGTGCGTCGCGGTCTGCCCCACCGGCATCGACATTCGCGAAGGACCGCAGATCGGCTGCATTACCTGCGCGCTTTGCATCGATGCCTGCGACAAGGTGATGGCTCAGGTCGGGCGCCCCCGCGGCCTGATCGATTATGTGACGTTCGAAAATGCGGAGAAGGAACAGCATGGCGCCGCGCCGGTATCGGCGTTGAAGTCGATCCTGCGCCCGCGCACCTTCGTCTATTTCGGCGTCTGGGCAGGCATCGGCCTTGCCCTGCTGTTCGCCCTGACCAGCCGTACCCGGCTGGACATCAGTGCGCAGCATGATCGCAACCCGTTGTTCGTGCGCATGTCGGACGGCGCCATACGCAACGCCTATACGGTCAAGCTGCGCAATATGGAGAACCGCCCGCGCACCGTTCGGGTCGCGATGATCGGTGCTCAGGGCTCGCTGATGTGGCGGAACGAGGAAACGCGTGCGCAGGCCGCGCGGTCGTTCGAGGTGAAGCTCGCTCCCGATGCGGTCACCAAGTTGCGGCTCTTCGTCGTCACCCCGATGCAGGCTGGCGCCGGTACCACGCGAGAGGAATTCTCGCTCTCGGTTCAGGGGCTGGAGGATGACAAGATAAGCGATACCGAAGAACTGATCATCGAACGCGGAGGTTCCTGACCATGGAACGACAGGAAGGCAGGAAGGCCCGCCCTTTCACCGGCTATCATGCCGCCACGATCCTGATCGCCTTCTTCGCGGTCGTGGTCGGCGTCAACCTTGTGATGGCCCGTTTCGCCATTTCGACCTTCGGCGGCACGGTGGTGGAAAACAGCTATGTCGCGAGCCAGAAGTTCAACGGCTGGCTCGCCGAGGCACGACGCGAAAAGGAACTGGGCTGGAAAATCTCGCCGCCGGCGCGGGAAGGCGATCATCTGGTTCTGAACGCGGTCGATGCGCTGGACGCGCCGCTGGCCGGAGCGGCGATCATGGTGGTGGCCGAACATCCGCTCGGCCGCCTGCCCATACAGAGATTGCGTTTTATCGAAACCGGCCCCGGCCTGTATCGCAGCGTAGAGCCCCTCCCGGCCGGCCGGTGGAAGCTGCGTGCGCGCATCCAACAGGCCAGGCGCGAACTCGATCTCGCCTTCGAGATTTCGTGATGACGGCGCCGGGTCGCCCGGAACTATTCGCCGAAGCACGGGAAGGGCTTGAGGACAGTCGTTTCGCGGTCCCCGGAATGCGGTGCGCGGGCTGTATCTCGAAGCTGGAAACCGGCATAGGCGGTCTGCCCGGCGTCGCCGCCGCCCGCGTCAATTTCTCGGCGAAACAACTCGCCGTCTCCCACGATGCCCGGCTCGACGACCCGGCCCTGATCGAAGCCATCGCCAAACTCGGCTTCGAGGCTCAGCCCATTGCCGCCAACCCGCTCGGCACCGATGCGAAGGAGCATAAGAAGCTGGTCCGCGCGCTGGGCGTGGCGGCGTTCGGCAGCATGAACATCATGCTGCTTTCGGTCGCGATCTGGTCCGGCGCCACCGGCATCACCCGCGAATTGTTCTACTGGCTGTCCGGCATGATCGCCCTGCCGGTGATCGCCTATTCGGGGCGCCCTTTCTTCAGTTCCGCCGCGATGGCGCTACGCTATGGCCGCACCAACATGGACGTGCCGATTTCGATCGGCGTGCTGCTCGCCACCGGCCTCAGTATCTACGAAACGATGACGGGGGGTGCCCACGCCTATTTCGAAGGCGCGGTGATGCTGCTCTTCTTCCTGCTGATCGGCAGGGTGCTGGACGCGATGATGCGGGACCGCGCCCGCGCCGGGATCACCGCCCTGCTACGCCAGCAGGCGGCGGGCGCGATGGTGCTGAACCCGGACGGCTCCACCCGCTGGGTCAAGGCCTCCGACATCGTGCCCGGCGACAGGATGCTGGTCGCTGCAGGCGAAAATCTCGCCGCCGACGGCATCATCGAACAGGGCAACAGCCAATGCGACCTCTCGCTGGTCAGCGGCGAAAGCGCCCCGCAGGACCGGATGCCCGGTGACACGGTGCTCGCGGGATCGATCAACCTTGTCGCGCCGATCACGGTACGCGTTACCGCCGCCGGGCCGGATACGATCATTGCCGACATCGCCCGGTTGATGGATGAAGCCGGTCAGTCGCGCAGCCGCTATGTCCGCATCGCCGATCGCGCCGCGCGCCTCTATGCCCCCGCCGTCCACAGCCTGGCCGCCCTCGCCTTTATCGGCTGGATGATCGCGGGCGCGGGCTGGCACCATTCGCTGACCATCGCGGTCGCGGTGCTCATCATCACCTGCCCCTGCGCGCTCGGCCTCGCCGTGCCGGTGTCTCAGGTGGTCGCGGCGGGCGCGCTGATGAAGCGCGGCATATTGGTAAAGGACGGCAGCGCGCTGGAACGGTTCGCGACCATCGACCGCGCCCTGTTCGACAAGACCGGCACGCTGACGCTGGGCCGCCTCGCGCCGCTCAATCTCGATGCGCTGAACGCCGATCAGAAGTCGGTCACCCTCGCCCTCGCCCAGACGAGCCGTCACCCGATCAGCAAGGCGCTGCACAAGGTTCTGGCCACGCAGGGCGTGACACCCGCGCCGGTCGAGAATATCCGCGAGGAACAGGGGATGGGTGTCACCGGCCTGTGGCATGGCGAGCCGGTTGCCCTCACCCGCGTCGAAGGAGCCGGCACGGGCGATGCCGCCACCCGCTTGCGGATCGGCGATGCGCATATCGACATCCGCTTTGCCGACCGGCTACGCCCCGATGCCGAAAACGCGATCGCCCGGCTGGCCGATATGGGTATTCCCGCCTCGATCGTTTCGGGCGACCGGTCCGATCCGGTGCAGGCCATGGCGAACCAGCTCGGCATCATCGCACAGGCGCAGGCCTTGCCGCAGGACAAGATCGCCGCCATTCACGCGCTTCAGGGCGAAGGGCACAAGGTACTGATGGTCGGGGATGGCCTCAATGACGGCCCCGCACTGGCGGCGGCGACCGCCTCCATGGCACCGGGCTCCGCCACCGACGCCGGGCAGCAGGCGGCCGATGCGGTGTTCACCGGCGATTCGCTGGTGGGGGTGCCCATCACCATCGCCGCCGCGCGCCGCACCATGGCGGTGGTGCGACAGAATTTCGCGCTGGCGATCGGCTATAATATCTTCGCCGTGCCGCTCGCGCTCGCCGGGCTGGTCACGCCGCTGATCGCCGCCATCGCCATGTCCCTGTCATCGATCCTCGTCGTCGCCAACGCGCTGCGTCTGGCGCGGGCGGCGAAATAGGGCGGCGACGGATGAACGGCTTGCTGATCCTCATTCCGATCGCGCTGATGATGGGAGCCATGGGCCTTGCGGCCTTTTTATGGGCAATGAAGAAGGGGCAGTTCGACGACCCCGATGGCGCCGCCCTGCGCATATTGATCGACGACGAAGATGATGCGCCGCCGCAGAAGCAGGAAGGAGCGACGCATGACGACGCTCGCTGACGGCCTGCCCGCGCTCGGCGCCGCCCTGATGATGGCGGCCTCCCCTATCACTGGTCCGTGCGAGGGCCGGACGGTTCAGCTTTGCACCGGAGAGGGCGAAATCCATCATATGCTGATCTGGGACGAGGAAAACCCGTTATCCGGTAACGGATCGGGCACCAACGTCGGCAAGGCCTGCCATGCCTGTACGCTGGACAAGCGGCGCGACCGGCGCAAGCGCGAAAAAGCTTAGGGTCAGGCCCCTGGAGACAGGGCCGGTCGGCCCTTGCTCCAAAAGGCCGAACGGGCGCATTTTCCCGACCGGCGATACGGCCTTGTCGCCGGACGCGCTGCATATCGGCCTGCCGCCTGCAATCATCTTCGTGCTGATATTCCGGACCAGTTCTGCTCTCGCCACGGCGGGGGCGCCGATGATCAGTGCGCGGCGGCCACGCCGCTCACCGCCGCTTCGGAGAATTTTGCACTGGCCATTGCCGCGGCAATCTCAGCGTTCGGGCAGGCTTCACCTGTCCCTCTCGCTACCATGATCGGCCCGCTGATGGAGGTTCCGACTCTTTTCCGCCTCGCCCCCCTCCCTCGCCAATGGCTCCCGGAGGAATGACCACGGGGTAAGGGATGCATGTACCTTTGCCACAGGCGAAAGGAAGGCCGCCTCTCCCTCTGGAAAGGCGGCCTTCCTTGTTTCGCTTCCGGCCGAAACCGGGAGAGGACGGATCAGAAACGGTAGCTGACGCCCGCGCTCAGGACCCACGGATCAAGCTTGTGCCGCGTGGCGAGCTGCTCGACGCCATCCGCATCGAACCAGTGCGCGGTCGGACGGACGAAATAGCGCTTCGCATCAAGCGACAGGCCAAAGCCGTTATTGCCCAGCGGCACATCGACACCGGCCTGCAGCACGACACCGACCTTATCGTTCAGCCGCGCTTTCGGCAGGCCCAGCGCCTTGGTGGTCGCACCCGATTTTTCATCAATGAAGATGAAATAGGTCGGACCCGCGCCGATATAGGGCTTCACCGGCCCAAGCGGCATATGATATTTCAGGGTCACCGTCGCCGGCAGGATCTTTGCATCAGCGATCAGTTCGGTCTTGGCGAGCGCCTTGCGGCCATCGACATCATGCTGCGTCAGGCAGCAGATGGTCTCAACCGAGACATTCGGCGTGAAAAAATATTCGATTGCAAGCGTCGGCACGACATTGTCGTTCGCCTTGCTCTGAACGTCCGACGCCGTCAGCTCCAACGCGGTGAGGGCCGCGCCATTCTTGACGCTGGTGATCTTGCCGTCCGGCAACACGGCCGTCCCCAGCAACTTCACCTGCCACTTGCCCTGCGTCTCCTGTGCCCCTGCGGGCGACGTCATCACGGCCATGGCCGCAACACCGATCATCCACCCTATTTGTTTTTTCATGAGTTATCTCCGTTCAACACAAATTAGGCCGTAGCTCACCGCCCGGTCCTCCTCCAGTTATAGCACGATTCTCTCTGAAACATTGACCGGCGGCAAATTGGTTTTTGATCTTCCTCAAGGACAACCGCCTTCAATCGCGACAGCTTTGCACCATGTGGACCCATTATCCCGAGCTTTTGCGGCGCCCCGTGCCGCGCTATACCAGCTATCCGACCGCCGCCGATTTCACAGATCAGGTAGGCGCCGAAGATCAGGCCCTTGCGCTTCAGCGGGTGGAGCCGGGGACGCCCCTTTCCCTCTATGTCCACATCCCCTTTTGCGAGGAGATTTGCTGGTATTGCGGCTGCAACACGGCGCGATCCAACCGGCCCTCGCGCCTTGCGGCCTATCTGGATGCGCTGCATGAGGAAATCGCGCTCGTCGCCGGGCTGCTGGGCGGCCATGGCCGGGTGCGCCGTATCGCCTTTGGCGGAGGCAGCCCCAATGCAATCCAGCCGCTCGATTTCGTCCGTCTGGTCGGCGACATGATGGTTGCCTTCCATGCCGAAGACCCGCTGATCTCGCTGGAAATCGACCCGCGCCATGTATCCGACGACTGGATCAGGGTAATCCGCGCGACCAAGGTCCGCTATGCAAGCATGGGCGTTCAGACCTTCGACCCGCACGTTCAGGAGGCCATTGGCCGGGTGCAGCCCCGTGCCCAGATCGAACGCCTGACCCGATCGCTGCGGGATGCAGGCATCATTTCGTTGAATTTCGACCTGATGTACGGCCTTCCCCGTCAGAACCGCGCGGTGCTGATGGAAACACTGGAGCAAGCGGCCGCGCTACAGCCCGACCGGATCGCCCTGTTCGGCTATGCTCATGTACCGTCGGTGATACCGCGTCAGCGCCGCATCGATGCATCCAGCCTTCCCGATGAGGCCGAACGCTTCGCCATGGCCGCGCTGGGCCATGATTTCCTTGTCGCTCAGGGATATCAGCCGATCGGTTTCGATCATTTCGCCCGTCCCGCCGACCCGCTCGCGGTTGCCGCGCGGGAAGGACGGCTGCATCGCAATTTTCAGGGTTTCACCGATGACGAGAGCCAGTATCTGATCGGTTTCGGAGCCTCGGCGATCAGCCAGTTTCCGGAACTTTACGCACAAAATGCCAAAAATGCCGGCCATTACCGGCAGGCCATTGCCGCAGGACGGCTGCCCACCGAGCGGGGCGTGGCGCGCGATCCGGCCAGCCGGACCTGCGGCAAACTTATCAACGACATACTCTGCCAGGGCATTGGGGAAATGCCCGACCACCTGACCCCATCGCAGAGCGAAATGCTGGAAGAGTTCGTCCAGCGCGGGCTGATCACCACGGGTGGCGGGCAAGTCCGGCTACGCCCCAATGCCGCCCCCTATGTGCGCACCATCGCCGCCATTTTCGACCCACGGCTCGCCCACAAGATCGGCAATTTCAGCGCGCCGGTCTGACCTTACCGCTGCTTTGCCCTATTGCGGGCGCACAGCAGCGAAACCATCAATCAGCGCAGCCCCGGCCATCACCTCGGCATGGGCAGACAGGGCCTGTGCCCCGGACAAGGCAGCGCAGGAACCACCCGCCGCCGCGACTCTGCGCGCGGCTGGCGCATCCCCGGGCGTCGCCGCAAGCCGTGCCCCGGCCCACCCCAGCGCGGCGATGGACGCAAGGCGCAGAAACGGCGTCGCCACCGCATCAATATCGGTTTTGCTGTCGGCATGGCGGTCAAGCCAGGCAACCGCGTCTTCCACCAGGTCGAGGCAATGCCCCAGCCCCCGCGCGGCAGCATCGGCCCCCGCATCAGCGGCAGTAGCGGCGGCAGCCCGCGCCTTTGTCAGGAACAGTTCCAGTCCGCGGCGGTCGCCGCGCATCAGGCGGCGATGCACCAGATCCTGCGCCTGCATGCCGGTTGTGCCTTCAAAGATGGTGAGGACGCGGACATCACGCAGATATTGCTCGACCGGCCATTCCCGCGTGTAGCCCGCACCGCCGAGAACCTGCATCGCACCGCTGGCGACATCGAAGCCGATCTCGCCCCCCTTGGTCTTGACGATCGGCAACAGCCACTGGACCAGAGCCTCGGCGTCGGCACGGCGCGCCTCATCGGGCGCATGGGCGGCAATGTCCGCATGATTGGCGAGCGCCAGAACCAGCCCGCGCATGGATTCTACCGGCCCGGCCAGCGCCATCAGCTGACGCTGCACATCGGCATGGGTGGCGATCGCAACCGGTTGCGGCGCCTTGCCGCCCTGCTTGCGCTCCTCGGCGTAGCGCAGCGCCATATCGAATGCGGCCCCGGCCGAAGCCAGCCCCTGCACCCCGGTGGCTAGCCTCATATTGGTAATCATCACGAACATCTGGGCGAGGCCGCGCCCTTCTTCGCCGATCAGACGCCCCTGCGCCTCCTCGAACCCCAGCACGCAGGTCGGCGAGATATGGAGGCCCATTTTCTCTTCCACCCGGCGGACGATCACACCATTGGCGGTTCCATCCTCATGACAGTTGGGCACGAGGAACAGGCTCAATCCCTGCGCGCCCGGCGTCCGCGCAAGCAGGCAATGACCGATGCGCGGCGTCAGGTCATGATCGCCGAACGTGATCCAGCATTTTTCGCCGCTGATCCGCCAGCTTCCATCTTCCGCGGGCGTGGCGGTGGTGCGAATGCGGGCCACATCCGACCCCGCATCGGGTTCGGAAATGCAAATGGTCGCCCCCCAGCTATTGGCGACGAGCCGGGGGAGCCATTCCTCCTTCATCGCCTCATCGCCCCAACTCGCGATCAATCGCGCGGCCGATCGCTGCGGCACCGGTAACATGCCGAAACCGGGGCAGGAACGGTCGCAAATTTCCTGCACCATCGCCGACAGCGAACGCGGCAGGCCCTGCCCTCCCCAGGAGGTCGGCTGATCGATCGTCCCCCAGCCCTGTTCGGCATAGGCGCTCCAGGCTTCGCGATGCCCGGCGCAGGTCTTCACCCGCCCATCGACCAGCCGCGATCCGGTCCTGTCGCCCTCATCGTTCAGCGGATCGAGATAATCGGTCGAAAAACGGATCGCCTGATCGACGACGGCCTCGACAATATCCGGCGTCGCCGCGCCAAAATCGTCTGACAGGGTACGGACCTCGTCAATGCCGTCCGCCTGCTCGAAATGAAGAAGCATCAATGCGGGGTCGGCCGCGATGGTTGGTGCACGCACAATATTGCTCCGTCCGTAATCTGCATGAAGACCAGTCATTGCCCGACCGGCCCGGCGACGGGAAGAATACCGATTGCGATGCCATGTCTTGCAACCTCGTCCCTTGCCGGACTAAATTGCCAGCTTCGCACCCTGCTCCCACCCTTGCCAATCTCCCTATCAGTGATATTGTTATATATGATAATAATCAAGGACCGATCATGCACGATCCGTTGAGAACATTGCCGGGATATGGGCTGCGCCGCGCGTCCGTTGCGATGATGAACCGGTTCAGCGAAATGCTGCGACCGCTGGGCATTAAATATACCGAATCGTCGATCCTCATCCTGATCGGGTCCAATCCCGGCATCAGGCAGAGCGATCTTACCCATATGCTGGACATACAGCGGGCCAATCTGACGCCGATTATTGCCCAGATGGAAGGGCGTAACCTGATCATGCGAACGCGGATTGATGGGCGTTCCTGGGGACTCGACCTGACCGAAACGGGCAAGGAGATGCTCGACGCCGTCTGGAAAGCCACACTTGCCCATGAGGCGGACCTTATCGGCCGGGTACCGGAAGCATGCCGCCCGGCTCTGCTGATCGGCCTCAACGCATTGTGGGACGAACCGGAAGGTTCCGCCGAAAAAGCCTGATCCGATACAGCACGCGAACCGGCATCAGGGACCCCGGCGCCACCATCTGCGGCGGCGGGGCCCCTGATTGATATGCACCATAATCATGAGCTGAGTCAGTCGCCGATCTTTTCCGCCAGCTGAATTTTCAGTTCCGCCTTGATGACCTTGCCGGTTCCGGTCCGTGGCAATGCATCAAGGAAATGAATATGTTTCGGGATCTTGTAGCGCGCCAGTTCCGCCGAGAGATGGAGCCGCAACCCCGCCTCATCCAGGTCGCAGGCCTCCCGCAAGACGACCCCGGCCAGCCCGACCTCGCCCCAATGATCGTCCGCGACCCCCGTTACCGCCGCCTCGGCAATAGCGGGATGCGCGAGCAAGGCGGCCTCCACCTCGGCGGGATAGACATTCTCGCCACCGGAAATGAACATGTCTTTCTTGCGGTCGACCAGATGATAGAAACCAGCCTCATCCCGCCGCCCAAGATCACCGGTCTGAAACCATCCGTCCGCCGTGAAGCTGGATGCATTCGCCTCCGGCCGCCGCCAATATTCACGAATGACGCCCGGACCACGCATCAGGAACTCCCCAACTTCGCCAGTGGCGCATACCGACCCCGCTTCGTTGCGAAGCTGCACCTCGATCATCGGGCTGGGCGCACCGACCGATTCCGGGCGGGCATAGATCATGCCCCGGTCAAGCGGCATGTGCATGATGGTGCCGGTTTCGGTCATGCCATAGCCGTTATTGAGGACCACCCCGTCATCGAGCCATTCATGCACGCGCGCCGGAGCAATCGGCGCACCGCCAGTGAACAGGGCGGTCAGGCGACGCAAGGGAGCAGGATCGAAACCGGGCACCGCCCGGATCATCTCGGCCATTTGCGGCACACAAAAATAATGGGTGACGCCGAGCGACGGATCGGCAAGGCGCGCATAGCTACGAGCCGCATCAAAACCCGAGGAGAGCAGGATCGTGCCGCCCTGCAACAGGATCGGCCGGATCGCGGTGACAAGGCCGATGATGTGGAACATCGGGCTGTCGCTGAGCTGCACACTGGCAGGCCCGACCTGCCCGATCATGCCGAAGCCCAGCGCCGTCGCGAAAAGATTGCGTTCGGAAATCAGCGCGCCCTTGGGCTTGCCCGAGGTGCCGGACGTATAGAGCATCAGCGAGGGACGATCGCCATCCTCACCTTCGCGCCAGTCCGGCCGCGCACCGTCGATCCGTTCCGATATCGCCGCCATGGTTTCGACCGTCGCGCCGGAGAGGAACGCCTCCTCCAGCCCTGAAGGCAGAGCATCGGTAACCAGCAAAGCCGGCTCGGCATCCCCGATCAGGAAAGCCAGTTCCCCCGGCGCCAGCCGCCAGTTGAGCGCGACCAGAATCGCGCCCAGCCGCGCACAGGCAAGATGCAGCACCAGATAATCGGCACAGTTGCGTGCAAGCACGGCAACCCGGTCGCCGACGCCGATATGATAGACATTGTGCAGCACCGAGACCGCCCGCGCCACACGATCGTGCAGCGCGGCATAGTCATAGCTTCTGCCTGTCTCCATCTCCACCAGCGCCGGATGCGACGGACGCACAAGCGCATAGTAAGGCAGGCTATCGAACGGCCTTTCCGCCATAATATTTTACCTCTCCCCGGGGGACTTGCGCCCGGTCGCGATCAGCCCTGGGACTTTTCCCGGTTATAGGCGCCAAGACCGGGCTTGTAGGTCTTGTCGTCGATGAACTGCTTGATGCCTTCCTTGCGCCCTTCGCCATCAAAGCTGTTGGCAGCTTCCTGCGCACGGATCAGATAATCCTCGGCATTGTCATAGGTCATCTCGCGCACCCGGCGGATCGCATCCTTGGTCGCCTTCAGGGCAACCGGATTCTTCTCCAGCAGTACCTTGGCGACTGCGGTGACACGATCCTTCAACCCGGCGAGCGGAATGGCTTCATTGACCATGCCCCATTCGGCGGCGGTCTTGCCGTCGATATTCTCACCCATCATCGCATGGTACATGGCGCGACGGAAGCTCAGCAGTTCGGCCGCGACCTTGGAGGCGCCGCCACCGGGCAGGATGCCCCAGTTGATCTCGGACAGGCCGAAGGTCGCCTCTTCCGCCGCAAAAGCGAGATCGCAGGCGAAGAGCGGACCATAGCCGCCGCCGAAGCACCAGCCGTTGACCATCGCGATGGTCGGCTTGTGATACCAGCGCAAGCGACGCCACCAGCCATAGGCCTCGCGCTGGGCCTGCCGGGTCGCGCCCAGTCCCTTGGCTTCATTCTCACGGAAATATTCCTGAAGATCCATGCCCGCCGACCACGACGTGCCCTCGCCGGTCAGCACCAGCACGCCGACATCATCGCGATATTCGAGTTCGTCGAGCACGCGCATCATCTGCCGGTTGAGCGCGGGGCTCATGCAATTGCGCTTTTCCGGGCGGTTGAAGCTGACCCAGGCAATCCCGTCCTTCACTTCGAAGGCGACGGTATCTTCTTCGCTACGCTGAGCACTCATTTTTCATTCTCCTGAGATGGGCGGCGCATCCCGGCACGGGCGCGCCGCACTCCCGATCATCGGATCGGGCTATGGTTCGAATTGGGGTTCAGATCGGATAATGGCCGGGCTGGGTTTCCATCGTGATCCAGCGCAGTTCGGTGAAGGCGTCGATCCCGGCCTTGCCGCCGAAACGGCCATAACCCGACCCCTTGACTCCGCCAAAAGGCATCTGCGCCTCGTCATGAACGGTCGGCCCATTGATATGACATATACCCGATTGAATCTGCCGCGCGACCCGCAGGCCCCGCACCGTATCCCGGGTAAAGACTGCACCGGACAGGCCATATTCGGTGTCGTTGGCGAGGCGGATCGCATCATCCTCATCCTTCGCGCGGATGACCGCAACCACCGGACCAAAGCTTTCCTCGCGGAACAGCCGCATCTCTGCTGTCACCTTGTCGACGACATGGGCGGGCATCAGCACACCGTCGGCCGGGCCGCCGGTCAGCAGGTCCGCCCCATGCCCCAAGGCATCGGCAACCAGGCTGCTCACATGATCGACCGTCTTCCGGTCAATCACCGCGCCAAGCGGCGTTTTGCCCTCACGCGGGTCACCGACAGCCATGGTTTCGACCTTTGCCTTGAACCGGCGGACAAACTCCTCCGCCACCGCCTCGACGACAATGATCCGCTCGGTCGACATGCAGATCTGCCCCTGGTTCATGAAGGCGCCGAAAGCCGCGGCCTTCACCGCCTCGTCCAGGTCGGCGTCATCCAGCACGACGAACGGCGCCTTGCCACCCAGCTCCAGCAGGCAGGGCTTCAGATTATCGGCCGCACGCCGCGCGATGATCCTCCCCACAGCGGTGGAACCGGTGAAATTAACCCTGCGAACGGCGGGATGATCGATCATCGCCCCCACGACTTCGCCCGCATCCTGCGGCGCGTTGGTGACGATATTGACGATGCCCTCGCCCAGCCCGGCATCATGGCAAGCCGCCACGATCAACGAGTGGACACGGGGGCATTGCTCGGAAGCCTTGAGCACCACCGTATTGCCGCAAGCGAGCGGCACCGCGATCGCCCGCACGCCTAAAATGATCGGCGCATTCCATGGTGCGATGCCGAGCACGACGCCGGCGGGCTCCCGCACCGCCATTGCCAGACAGCCCGGCTTGTCGGACGGAATCACTTCGCCGCCGATCTGAGTGGTCAGCGCCCCGGCCTCCCGCAACATGGACGAGGCGAGCATCAGGTTGAACCGGGCCCAGCCTTCGGTCGCGCCGGTTTCCCCCATCATCGCATCGACAAAATCATCGGCCCGCGCATCCAGCGCATCGGCCGCCTGCATCAGCTTCGCCCGACGCGCATTGGGACCAAGCGCCGCCCATGCGGGCAACGCCGCCGCGGCTTGATCGACCACGGCACAGGCCTGCGCCGCATCCATTGCCGCCGCCCGGGTGGCAACCTTTCCGGTCACCGGGTCATGCCGTTCGAAAAAGGGTTGCGTCGCGGCTCCGGACGCCAGCTCCGCCACGATATCGACAGTCGCCATCAGTTCACCTCTCGTCTCTACTATAGTTATAATTTATAGCAATTCGACCAGAGCGGCGCAATCCTGCTTTTTCAGGAAAAGAACTATGTTCCCATCATCGCGCCAATGGAGCCTCCCCTTCCGGCCTATAGCTGACCCGCAGGCACCCCATCGCTATGACGAAGCCGATAATGCCGCGGCGAAACGCCGATATGGCGGGTGAAGAAACGGGAGAAATAAGCGGGATCGTCAAAACCGATCGCATAGGCGATCTCCGCAACCGAGAGATTGCTGTACAGCAGCAGGCGCCTGGCCTCGAGCAAGCCACGCTCATCCAGCATCATCGCCGGGGGCCGCCCCGCCAGTCGAGCGCAGGCGACACGCAAGGCGGTCACGCTGACACCCAGCGCATCGGCATGATCGCCCACCGATTCGCGCAGGCGGAAACGCTCTTCGATCCGTTCCCGAAACCGCGCCACCAGCGCCGCCTGCCGGCCGGGCACCGGTGTTTTGGCGCCATCAGCATCCACCTCCCGCCGCCGCAGCGCGATCACCATCAGCGTGAGCAGATCCGCCTCCACCCGCGCGCGCTGACCCGGCGATATCCAGGCAAGCTCCCGGCTCATATCGGCGATAAGGCGCTCTACCTCCCCCGATTCTTCCGTGACGAGACGCACCACTTCAGGCACCAGCAGCAGCCCCGCCAGATCGGGATGACGCAGACCGACTTCGGCAAGGTAGCGATTGGCAATGGTCGTGACAGATCCGTAAGATTCACTCACCCATTCAAAGCCATGAACGATTCCAGCAGGGACAAGCAGCAGGCAAGGCGCATCGAATGTGAAATGCGCTGCCTCCGCCCGCATCGATCCTCCACCGCCCGCAATATGGATAATATGATTGAGATCGCGGTGACGGTGCGGTCGGATCGTCCATTCACTGGGACGCGATCGCAGCTCCAGACTTTCAACATGGATGAAATTTTCCGAAACATCCTGCTGCGGTTCGCCGTAAAGATAGAATTGTGCAATGGCCATCCATCACCCCTTCTCATGCGAGAACGCCCTGAGGCGATTGTTGAATCGTCCATATATTCGGCTGCACCCGTCATGTCCAAATCATCCGGCGCACCTATGCTTTTGCTGGTCAATTAGGAACAGAGGAGAAGGATGGGCCAATGAAAACACAGGTAGCGATTATCGGTGCCGGACCAGCCGGATTGTTGCTCGGCCATCTTCTGCGCGCCGAAGGCATAGAGGCGGTGATCGTCGACCGCGTATCGGCCGATTATGTGCTTGGCCGCATTCGCGCGGGCGTGCTCGAACGCACGACGACCGACCTGATGGACCGGCTCGGCCTCGGCGAGCGTATGCATGCCGAAGGACTGCCGCATGACGGCTTCAATCTTGCCGACGGCGAGCGCCTGATCCACATCGACATCGCCGGGCTGACCGGCAAGCAGGTGATGGTCTATGGCCAGACGGAGGTCACGCGCGACCTTATGGATGCCGCGCCGGAACGCGGGTTGCAGATCATCTACGGGGCAGAGAATGTCGCGCTGCACGACATAGAAAGCGACGCCCCCTATATCACCTTCACCAAAGACGGTACGGAACAGCGCATCGACGCCCGCTTCCTCTGCGGCTGCGACGGGTTTCACGGCCCCTCCCGTCAGGCGATTCCGGCGAGTATCGGCCAGACATTCGAGAAGGTTTATCCCTTTGGCTGGCTCGGCATTCTCGCCGATGTGCCGCCGTGCAATCATGAACTGATCTACGCCAATCACGCGCATGGCTTCGCCCTTGCCTCCATGCGGTCGATGACGCGCAGCCGCTATTATATTCAGGTGCCCCTTGATGACAGGCTGGAGGACTGGCCCGACGATCGGTTGTGGGATGAACTGGCCGTACGCCTCGGCCCGAATGCGGCCTCCCACATCACACGCGGTCCGGCGCTCGAAAAATCGATTGCGCCGCTGCGCAGCTTCGTCTTCGAGCCGATGCGTCACGGCAGCCTGATGCTGGCGGGAGACGCCGCCCATATCGTGCCGCCCACCGGAGCCAAGGGCCTGAACCTCGCGGCATCGGACGTCGCCTATCTATCCGATGCGCTGATCCGCTATTTCAGGCTAGCGGATAATGATGCGATTGCGGGCTATTCCGACAAGGCGCTGGCGCGAGTGTGGAAATCGGAACGCTTTTCCTGGCAGCTCACCATGCTGATGCACCGTTTCCCTGATAGCGGCGCCTTTGATCGGCGGGTTCAGGTGGCCGAGCTGGATTATATCGCCTCTTCGGTCGCGGCGCAGACCAGCATCGCGGAAAATTATGTCGGCCTGCCGCTCTGAACATCCGACGTGACATTGATATTCTCTTCGGCCCACCTCCTCTGGACTTCCTCCGGGCGGGCGGGCCGGAATACCCCGGCAGGCACGGAACCGGGAATATCATAGCGCCACGCGCTTATCATCGGGCGATAGTGACTGGACAGGAAACGCGGCGCCGCAGCCGCCAGTTCAGACCATGGCCGACCACCAGCAACAGGCTTCCGCAAACGGTAATGGCCGTCTCGGTCCCTTCCCCGACGGGGGGCAGCAACGCACCCGCCAGACAGGCGGCCCCCGCGCCCCCCAGCAATGCCGGAAGAGCGCCGCGATGACGGCGATACCCAAGCCAGAAGGCAGCCAGCGCCGAAGGCACGACCAGTGCAAGCGCGATAAAATGGAATTTTTCCGAGAGCAGGAACAGGCCGAGAAAGCCCGGCGTCAGCAACAGCAGCAACGGCAGCGCCAAACAATGAACAAGGCAGAGCATCGACGTGGAAACCGCCATCCCTTCGATCATGTCGGTTCGGGCGGAACCGTCCGCGCGCCGCGCCATTCCCTTCGCCGCCTTGCCCGATATTTTCGCTGACGCGTCCCGCGGCATAGCCCGCATTTCATCCATAGCCATAAATTACCCACGCCCACTTGTGTAATGTTGTAACATTACATATAGGCCCACCACTCCATAAGCAAAAGGGTTTCCTCATGACATTTCGTCCTCTCCTGCTGTCATCGGCGTGCCTCGTCATCATCGTGCCGGGCATCGCCCGGGCCGAACCGGCCCCCGCCGCATCGGCCTTGCCGGATATTGTGGTCACCGCGTCGGGGCTGGATCGCAAGGCGAGCGAAACCGCGACGCCGGTCCTCACTCTTTCCGGTGAAGAGCTGGTCCACCGCAGGCAGGCCACGCTGGGAGACACATTGTCGGGCCAACCGGGCATATATTTCGACAATTTCGGCGGCGGCGCCAGCCGCCCGGTCATTCGCGGACAAACCGCACCGCGCGTCCAGATCCTGTCCGACAGCGCCAATGTGCAGGACGCCTCGGCCATTTCCCCCGATCACGCAATCGTGACCGAGCCGCTGCTGCTGCGCGGCATAGAAGTGCTGCGCGGCCCCTCCGCCCTGCTCTATGGCGGCGGCGCGATCGGCGGCGCGGTCAACCTGCTCGACGACAAGGTGCCGACCGCCCTGCCCGAAGGCGGCATCACGGCGGTGGCAGAAGGACGTCTCGGCACCGCCGATGATGAGCGTTCGCTGGTCGGCGGTCTGACCGTCGGTCTTGGCTCCTTCGCCCTGCATGTCGAGGGCGTTGACCGCAACAGCAATGATTATCGCGTTCCGTCCAAATATGGCGAACGCCATGTCGATGGCTCCTATAATGATACATCGGCATGGTCGGTCGGCGGATCATGGATCGGCCCGGACGGCTATCTCGGCGTTGCCTATAGCCGCCAGAATGCCGAATATGGCCTGCCCGGCCACAGCCATGATTATGAAGACTGTCACCCGCATGGAACGAGCATCCATTGCGGCGCCCATGGCGAGGATGACGGCCATGATCACGACCATGAGGGCGAAGATCATGACATCCCGTTCGTGAAAATGCGCAGCGAGCGCATCGACCTGCGCAGCGAATATCGCGATCCGCTACCCGGGTTCGAGAAGGTCCGCTTCCGCATGGCCCGTACCAATTACCGCCATCATGAGATAGAGGGCGACGAAATCGCCACGACTTTCCGCAACAAGGCCACGGACCTGCGCCTCGAGCTGACCCACAAGCCGCTCATGGGCCTCACCGGCGTGGTCGGCGTGCAATATTCGGACAGCAAGTTCAGTGCCGATGGCGAAGAAGCCTTTCTGGCGAGCAGCGATACCGAAAACACGGCGCTTTTCCTGATGGAAAGCGCACAACTGGGCCCGGTTCGCCTCGAACTGGCGGCACGGCAGGAATGGCAGACGGTCGAAACCACGCTGGACCGCAAGGCAACCCACCGCCCCTTCTCGCTTTCGGGTGCGGTGCTCTGGGACATGGGCAGCGACTATTCGGTGGCGCTGCACCTTGCCCGGTCGCAACGCGCACCAAGCGCGCAGGAACTTTACGCCCGTGGCGTCCATCTTGCCACCAACAGCTATGAACTGGGGACCGGCACGCTCGGCAAGGAAAGCTCTCGCTCGGTCGACCTTACCTTCCGCAAGAAGGCAGGCGACACGACCTTCACCCTGGGTGCCTATCATCAGGATTTCGACGATTATATCTATGCCGAAACGCTGGACCAATATGAGGATTTCCGCCTGATCCGGTATAGCGCGGCCGATGCGCGCTTCACCGGTATCGACGGCGAAATCCGGCACCAGTTCACCGATACGTTCGGCGCATCGCTGTTCGGCGATTATGTGCGCGCCAAGCTGAAGCACGGGCTGGGCAATGTGCCGCGCATCCCGGCCGGACGACTGGGGGGACGCGCCGACGGACGGCTGGGCGCCTTCTCTGCCGACATCGAATATTATCATATGTTCGAACAGTCGAAGATCGCCAGCTTCGAAACCCGCACCTCCGGCTATGACATGCTGAACGCGACGCTGTTCTACCGGATCGACATCGGCACAAGAGGCAATGCGGAACTGTTCGTGCGGGGCACCAACCTGACCAACGAACTGGCGTTCAACCATGCCTCGTTCATCAAGGATGCTTCGCCATTGCGCGGCCGCAATATCCTGTTCGGGCTCCGCGCGGGCTTCTGACCTCCTTGCCCGTCAGCCGGAGAGGATGGGGGAACGTAACGACGTTCCCCTTTTTTTCTGACGACGAGCAATCGCCTTGCCTCACCCCGGGGACTTTCATGGGAAGAAGCGGCTAAATCCGGCGCCTTCCCGACCGCTTCCCCCATCACCATGGCGATGGGGCCAGAACGCCCGGAACGCAATAGCGCGGACGATAGCCCGGTCCCGACCCGAAAAGAGGGACTTCAGCCCTTTCAGCCTTTCTTCCACCGCAGCGCATCACGCATGGCGAAACTCGAATTGATGCGGGTAACGCCCGGCAATCGGGACAATATTTCGCCATGTACCCGCTCATAGGCGGCCGCATTGACGACCTCGACCCGGAGCCAGTAATCGACCGATCCCGCCATCAGAAAACATTCGCGAACTTCCGGGCATTGCCGGACCGCCCGTTCGAAGCGGGAAAGATAATCCTCAGTCTGCCGCTCCAGCGTCACCTGCACCAGCACATTGACCTTGCTATCCTCATCCCCGGCACCTCCAGTGACGATGGTATAGGCCCGGATCACCCCTTCGGCCTCCATCAGCTTGATCCGGCGATGACAGGCAGATGGCGACAGACCGACCTTCTCCCCGATCTCCGCATGGGAGAGCCGGGCATTGAGTTGCAACAAACGCAGGATCGCCCGATCCTTGCCATCGAGACCCATTGAAGATTCTCCATTATATTCGGACACAATCCCAAGATTAGTAGATAATAGCAAAAATACCCCAAAAATATCCCATTCTTTCGAGTATAATTTAAATATGCTGCTTATCCGGAAAGGTCCCTTCGGATATGAATCAGGATGAATATGCGGGCGCCACGCTCTCCATCGATCTGGATGCGCTGGTCGCCAACTGGCAGGACATTGACAGGGGTGTAAGCCCTGCAAGGGCTGGCGCGGTGGTGAAGGCGAACGCCTATGGGCTGGGCGCCATCCCGGTGGTGCAGGCTCTGGCCGCCGCCGGGTGCCGCCATTTCTTCGTCGCCCTGCTGGGCGAGGCGCAGGAGATTCATGACGCCGCTATCCTCCCGCCCGATGCGACGCTCATCATTCTCAACGGTCTGATGCCGGGTGCGGAACCCGCCTGCGCGGCGATTGGCGCCGTTCCGGTCCTCAATAGCCCCGATCAGGTGGCGCGCTGGGCCGCGCTCGCCTCGATGACGGGCCGCCGCCTGCCCGCAGTGCTTCAGGTCGATACCGGCATGTCGCGCCTCGGCCTGACCCCCGACGAGGTACGAACGCTGCACGCCCGGCCGGAACGGCTCGCATCGCTCGACCTCAGACTCATCATCAGCCATCTCGCCTGCGCGGACACCCCCGATAACAATGCCAACCGGGCGCAAACCGCCACTTTCGACCGGTTGACGTCGCTGTTTCCCGGCGTGCCGCGCGCACTCGACAATTCGGGCGGCGCGACCACCGCCAAGGCCGGTCATTATGACATTGTGCGCCCCGGTATCGCCCTTTATGGCGGCGCGCCCCAAAACGACCCGGCCAGCGCCCTGCGCCCGGTCGTCAGCCTGGAAGCGCGCATCGTGCAGTTGCGCACGATCACGCCGGGAACCGGCGTCGGCTATGGCCTGACCTTCGTGGCGGAACGCCCGACCCGCATCGCCACCATCGCGGTGGGCTATGCCGACGGCTGGTCGCGCCATCTTTCGGGGAAAGGCAGCGCCTTCATCGCAGGTCATCGCGCGCCCATTGCCGGCCGCATATCGATGGACAGCATCACCCTCGACGTGACCGGCATTCCCGACGAGCATCTCTATCCCGGTGCCCCGGTCGAACTGCTGGGTCCGCATCAGGGCATTGACGATGTCGCCCGCGATGCCGGGACCATTTCCTATGAGATATTGACAAGCCTCGGCCACCGTTATGCGCGCCGCTATCGGCACGCGGCGGAAACCCGGCTTCAGCGGAGTGCCTGCGCATGAAAGTCGTAATCCTGGGCGGCGGCGTGGTCGGAACGGCTTCGGCCTGGTATCTGACACAGGCCGGACATGAAGTGGTCGTGATCGACCGGCAGGCCGGACCTGCACTGGAAACCAGCTTCGCCAATGCCGGCCAGATCTCGCCCGGCTATGCCTCGCCCTGGGCCGCGCCCGGCATCCCGATGAAGGCGATACGCTGGCTGTTCATGAAACATGCGCCGCTGATCCTGCATGCGAAGGCCGATCCGGCGATGCTTCGCTGGATGCTGGCCATGCTCCGCAACTGCACGGCGGATGCCTATCGCATCAACAAGGAACGCATGGTGCGCATTGCCGAATATAGCCGCGACCGGCTGATCGAGCTGCGCCGCGACACCGGCATATCCTATGACGAAGGAACGAAGGGGACGCTCCAGCTCTTCCGCGAACAGAAGCAACTTGACGGCATCGCCAAGGATATTGCGGTACTTCAGGCCGACGGGGTGCCGTTCGAACTGCTCGATCGGGCGGGATGCATTGCGGCGGAACCCGGCCTTGCCCATAGCGAGGCTCCGTTTGTCGGCGGCCTGCGCCTGCCCCATGACGAAACCGGCGACTGCTTCAAATTCACCAACGCCCTCGCCGCCATGGCCCAGGCACAGGGCGCGACCTTCCTGCAAGGCTGCACCATCAGCCATATCGCGGAAGAAGGCGGACGCATCACCCATGTCGAAACCAGCGCCGGACAGGTAAAAGGCGATGCCTATGTCGTCGCCATGGGCAGCTTCTCGCCCATGCTACTGGCCCCGCTGGGGATCAGGCTGCCGGTCTATCCGGTGAAGGGATATTCGATCACCGTGCCGCTGCGGGAAGAAAGCCGCGCGCCGGTATCGACCGTGCTCGATGAAAGCTTCAAGGTCGCGATCACCCGGCTGGGGGACCGCGTCCGGGTCGGCGGCATGGCGGAGCTCAACGGCTTCGACCTCAGCCTGCCCCCGGCGCGGCAGGCAACGCTCGAACATTCGGTGCGCTCGCTTTTCCCCGGAGCGGCAAACTATGGACAGCCCAATTTCTGGTGCGGCCTGCGCCCGATGACGCCCGACAGCACGCCTGTCATCGGGCCAACGCGCTATCCCAATCTCTATCTCAATACCGGCCATGGCACGCTGGGCTGGACAATGTCCTGCGGTTCGGGACATGTGCTCGCAGACATCATCAGCGGACGCCGCCCGGCCATTGAGACGGACGACCTCTCTATCAGTCGCTATTAAGCTCAGGAGACATATATATGACCATTACCCGTTTCGATCAGGGGCCCCGCATGAGCCAGGCCGTAGTGCATGGCGACACCATCTATCTGGCCGGACAGGTCGCGGAGCCGGGTGCGAGCGTCGCCGAACAGACCAAGGCGGTGCTGGCGCAGGTCGATGCCCTGCTCGAACGCACCGGCAGCGATCGGAACCATCTGCTGAGCGCGACGATCTGGCTCGCCGACATGGCCGACTTCGCGGAAATGAACGCGGTGTGGGACGCCTGGATCGCTGGCGGTCAGGCCCCTGCCCGCGCCACCGGCGAAGCGAAGCTTGCCACCCCCGACTACAAGGTCGAGGTCATCATCACCGCCGCGAAGAAGGCGTGAGCCCCATCGGAAGCCGTGTCTTCTGAACGCCCCCCCCCCCCCTGCCCTGTTACGGCCTCGCCCTTTCGGGGTGGCCCGGACAACAACCATAGCCGATTCGATAAAATGCCGATCCGTTTACTGACGGATCGGCGTTTGAAACCGAGGTCGTAAGGGTTTCCCGAGTCAGGCGTCGGAAACGCCCCCTCTCTGTCCGCCGACGAAGAGCGCAGGAGAACGCACGACACCTTCCTTCCGCCCTTTTCAGCCCATCCGATCGCGATCGGTCATCCCGACACGCACGAAACTATCTGCCATCGCGGAAAACCGGCTGGGTCCAGGCGCGCCTGCCGTTGGAATCGATGATCGAGGCACGGACATAAGCCTCGGCCCCCTGAAAATGATAACTCGGCTTGACCCCGTCCACTTCCGCAAGGACTTTCCCGCCCTTGCCAATGAAACGCGTAACATAGCGCGAACCGTCTTTGCCTTGGGCGATGGTAATAGTGAAACTCTTCTCATCGGCGCTGATATCCGCGAGGTTCACGCCGGTCGAGGCATAAAACTCTCCCTTCGAAATCGCCGTCTTGATGGCCGTGGGCGTCAACTCGGATGCCCGCACCATGATCCAGGCTTTGCCCGGCCCTGCACTTGCGGGGTCGGCCACTCGTTCGCCCTGAAACCAGTGTGAATCATCCGCACCCACCCCCCAGACGACCTTGCCGAGACTGAGAGCATGGTCCCAAAAACCTTCGCCGGAGGGCCTTTTATCACCCATGCCATCGCCGCCGCCCAGATTATTGGTCTCTCCAATACCATTCCAGATCTCGAGCAAGCTACCATCGGGCAAGGCATCGAGATCTTCCGGTTTCAGCGACCAGAGATAATTTGGATGATTGACCTGGGCTATACCGCCCTGCTGCCTCACTGTGGCGACATTGGCGTCGATCGTGCTCCCCAACGACCCTGAAGCGGCGGCCCGCCCCACGCACCCCCATGTAAAACATTCCAGCTCACCCACCGGCCGGATGCTTTTGGTCGTAAACAGCGCATTGACATGCGCCTCATTTCCACGCCCTTCTCCCCGGCGGGACTGGGTAATCTCCTCGCCGGGCATTATCAGAAAACGGCCCGATGCGCCGAGCAGGGCATTCAGGGGCGCGACATCCGTTACATAGCCATGGTCGGTAATGAAGAGGAACTGATACCCATGTTCCTTATACCAGCGTGCGACATGATCGGGCGAGCTGTCACCGTCAGAATTGACCGTGTGCGTGTGGGTGTTGCCCTTATACCATCGCCCTTCTGAATCCTGTGCGTACACAGAAGAGAACTGGCCCACCGCGAGACCAAGAAGGCCAGTGAATAGGGTTGAGGCCAGCCCGCTTCTCATCGATTTTCTCCCATAACGGAACGAGAGGGGCCGGCCCCTCCCGCTCACCACAAGTTCATCCGTATATCCTCGGGGAAAGCGCCCCATCTCGGCGACACTTTCACCAAAGCTACCCCTGTCAGAATTTCAGGCTGGTCGTGACGTAAAAATACCGTCCCACCCAGTCAAAAGTCGTATAGTTAATGCTGATCGGCTGAGCCAATCTAACCGGTCCGACATCCATAAGATTCTGGACACCGAACCCGATCTTCTTGTCCGGTGTAATCCGAAACTCAACACCGAGATCATTATATAGTTTCGCGGGGACCTTATCGTCTGGATAGGCTTCTGACGAAGTGGTATTCACGCTATATTTGCTCGCGCTCATGAAACGCGTGTTCAGAACAACACCGAATTTGCCGATATCATAAGCAGTCGTCAGCGAGGCCCGGAAACGCTGATACCCCTGCCATCCACCGTCGTTGACGACATCGCCCGTGGCGAGGCCCGGCGTGGTTTTGGTCACATCCTTGATGAGATAGGTTCCCTTGAAGGCAAGGTTGATCTGCCCGCCCCCCAACCGACGGCGATAATTAGCGCCGATATCGATACCCCGCGCTTCGCGATGCGCCGCATTGATAAGGCTGCCCAGGATTGAAGTGGGAGCATGGGTTTCGGTATCGCGGACGATGTTCTTGCAGAAAGGATTATCGATCGTCGGCAGGTCCACACACAGGTCCAGCATGGTCGTCGCCGAAAAGCTGGTGATGATATCCTTGATATCGATATTCCAATAATCGACCGTGAGGTCGAAACCGGGAAGGAAGTCGGGTTGCAACACGACCCCCAATGTCAGGCTGTCGGACGTCTCGGGCTTGAGGTCGGGATTCCCGCCCGACGTATAGACCGGGCCGGTGCCGGAGTAGGCGAGCGGAGTCGTGATACCGAGCGCCCTGCAATTTGCCGCCCGCGTCTCGCTGAGATAATAGACGGAATCCTGACAGGGATCGATATAGCCTGCCAGTTGCGAGGTGTTCTGCGAAGAATATAGCTCGCTGAAATTGGGCACGCGCACCGCACGGGACCGAACACCGCGAAACGTAATACCGGTAAATGGCGACCAGCTGGCATCCGCTTTCCATGTATGCGTGTCGCCGACCGTATCATAATCCGAATAACGATAGGCGCCGCCGATTTCCAGACGTTCAGCATAGGGGAGATGAGCAAGTATCGGAACGCGAACCTCACCATAAAGTTCGGACACGCTGGACGATACATCCCATTTATCGATCGTGACGGGGCCGAAAGTATAGCTTGTCTCTCCACTCCGCGCGAGGGCGTCCGGAGTTGTTTTCAGGCTTTCCTTCCTATGCTCGACACCCAGGGCAATCGCCAGATCACCATAGGGAAGGCGAAGGAGATTCCCGCCGATATTGGCGCCGTAAATCCGCTGGGTACTGACCTGTCGTGAGTGTACATCCCCCATCAGATAATCGAGCGCCTCCTGGCTGGGCGCATTCTGGCCAAAGATATTCAGCGGCAGGCAGCCGGCCGCCCGGGCAGCCTCATCCCGACAGACAGCCTGACCGGTTTCCGGATCGGCAATGACATCACGGGCGGCAAGCCAATGGGATTCATAGGGGGTATTATATGTATCGGCGTTCAAGTTCACCCGGCCATATTGGAAAAAGGCTTTCCAATGGAGCCCTTCGGTCAGCTTGCCGCCCACATTCTGGCCGATGGTGAAACTTTCCCGATCGTTCTTTTCCGTTCTGTAGGGAAGGTTACCATAGGTCCTGTCGATGTTGATCCGGGTCACCCCCGCATCCAGCATCTGTTGCCGCACGGCATCGGGCAGATATGGGTTGTCGAGATAGGCGACGGCACCGCCCGCGCCATGGAAATAAACGGACCGCGAATCCTCATGCCACTGATAGACATTCCCCGAATATTTATTGCGGCCATATGAGAAATAGGCACCATATTTGATGGTGTCGGTAAGCTCGTAATCGAGGTTCCCCATCAGCGCCAGAGATGTGACCCCACCGCGAATCTGTTCATTATAAGCGGGTACGCGACCGTCGCTGCTGACGCCATCGCATATCAGTAGCCCCCCCGTCAGCAGCGGCGTTTCGCAGACAGCCTCACGCGGCACGCCATTTTGTATGACATAGTTTTTCCCACCCAGATAGTAGCTGGGATCGAAACCAACATATAATGCCTTGAAATTTTTATATAATATTGTGTCGGGAATGCCATCATTCGGCCCGGTATTCGCAGGGTTGGCCCAATATATGACGCCGCCTTCCTCCATGCTCTGCCGGTCCGCGACGGCAAGCGGATCGGTTTCGGAATAGGTGCCTCCGATGGCGAACGAACCGCGGCCATCGGCGAACCTGCCCCCGGTTGAGATCGAGGTCATGAACTGCGCCGCATCGCCGCGTTGCGAGATACCCTTTGTTGCCGTGATATTGAGGCCGTCGACTTTGCTTCTGGTGACGATATTCACGGCGCCGGCCAGAGCATCGGCGCCGTAAATGGCCGCCGCACCGCCGGTGACCACCTCGATCCGGTCTATCATGCCCACCGGTATCATGTTTATGTCGACTTCGGATGACGTCCCGGTACTCGACACCCGCCGCTGACCGTCGATCAGGGTCAGCGTGCGGTTAGTCCCAAGGTTGCGCAGATTTACCGCCGATATGCCGCCACTGATGCCGGCACCGCTGCCATTGGTGCTTTGAATTTTACCAAGGTTCAACCCAATACCGAGCGCCGGATCGCGCGCGAGCGCATCATATGCGCTGATACTGCCCAGCGCGATCGCCTCCTCCATCTTTGTAATGCTGACGGGCATGGCGGATTCGATTTCCGGGCGAGGAATATGCGAGCCGGTGACAACGATCTGCTCGTCGGAGACCATATTCTCCGGCTCGCTGCCCGGCCCTGCATCGGTCAGCCCCTGCGCATTGGCGGTCGAAACGGTCAGCGCGGAACTCGCCAGCCCGACGAGCAATCGTATCTTGAAAGCAGTCATTCCCCATTACCCCTTTGTGGATGAACGCCTGGCCATCAACGCGAGGCGTCCGAGTGATGTGATGGCGGGGCGATAGAGAGGGTTTGTGACAGAGAAATGAATTTTTCTCAAAAATATATATATTAATATGAGATTATAATATCCATCCATAGGCCAAGACCTGAAACCCTCTGATCCTATCCGACAATTTTCTCAATTCACAACACGCACGCTTCACGGAACGCGCGCGGCAGGATATCCCTGCCCGCATGACACAGCAGACGCACAACAACGGACAGGACATTCAGCCCGCCGCCGCCCGGCTTCAGAGCATGGCGGCGAGCCTGCCGGCGACCAGCCGCCGCATCGCCCAGTTCGTGCTGGAGCATGTCAGCGACGTCGTCCACATGTCGGTGACCGAACTGGCGGAGAAAACCGGCTCTTCGGAGGGCAGCGTTATCGGCCTTGCGAAAACCCTGGGCTATACCGGCTTTCAGCAATTCAAGATTGCGCTCGCCCAGGATCTGGTCACCCCGGTCCAGTTCATCCACGAAGATCTGGAACCCGGCGACCACCCCGATACGGTGGTGCGAAAGGTGTTCGCCAGCCATATTCAGGCCTTGCAGGACACCCGCGCCAGCCTTGACGTTCGCGCGCTCGTTCAGGCGACCGAAGCGATGCGTACTGCCCGCCGGGTCGAGGTTTACGGCATAGGTTCGGCGGCACCGATCGCCGAGGATGCGAGTTACCGGCTGATGCGCATAGGCATTGAAGCAAGAGCATTGGTCGACAGCCACATTCAGGCGATCGGCGCCAGCCTTACCGGGCCGGATGTCGTAACGCTCACCATTTCCCATTCGGGATCGAGTCAGGAAACACTTACCGCGACACGGCTCGCCAGAGAGGCGGGCGCGAAAACCATCGTCGTTACCAATTACGGGAAATCCCCCATTCTCGCTTTTGCCGATATCGTCCTGTTCACCGTCGCGCGCGAAACCAACTTCCGCACCGAAGCCATGACCAGCCGGATCGGCCAGCTCGCGGTTCTGGACACATTAATCGCCTGCCTTGCGCTGCAGGACTATGAAAGCTCCAGCGACATATTGCGGCGCTCCTTCGAGATACTTTCACTCAAACGCTATTGAACATCTCTCATCTGACCGCATAAATCAGCCAGATTGGGGCAACCTCCCCGACGGTCTGCATGAACGATCAGCGATCGCAGACCCAGCCCCCGAGCCCCTGCCCGATCGGTCAACGGATTATCGCCGATCACGATCGTATCGGCGCAGCCGGACCCGAGCCGGTCGAGGGCCGCGACAAACAGCGTCGCCGCCGGTTTCCCGATCATATGCGTCGCGGTAACACCGGTGGCCGCCTCGACCGCGGCAAGCAGCGAACCGGTCTCTGGCACCACCAGGCCACCTTTGCCGGGATGGGTCAGGTCCGGGTTGGCCGCTATCAATATCGCCCCACGCCGCACCTCATTGACGAGCGCCGTAAACCCGGCATAGCTCCAACGGGTGTCACGCCCCAGTACGACCACATCGGCATTTCCGGACACCGGTATCAGCCCATGGCCGCGCGCATAACGGCGGAGCACCGATGAGGTTGCGACCAGACAACGCGCACCGGGATATTCACGGGCGGCAAAAAGGATCGCTTCCTCTCCCGCCAGGATGATCCGCTCGGCGGGAACAACAAAGCCGAACCGGCGCAATTTGGAACTGAGTGAACGACTGGTATCGCGCGAATTGTTTGACAGCAGGACAAACCGCCCCTCAGCGGCGCGAAGGAAACCATGGGCCCCTTCGGTTGCAACGCCGCCGCGGACCAAAGTACCGTCAAGGTCGAGGATGAAATGATCGCCCCGCACAATCACATCCTCTCGTCCCTGAACCGGGGAGGCCGCAGACGATCCGACAAAATGATTATTCACAAGGGCCGCTCTCCGTGCAAATGGGGTTTAATAGCCATACTAAAAATACGATAATCTCATAAAATTATATTTGCAAATTGAGATAAATTCATAAATTTGTCACATCGCCCTCTTAAAGCCATGTCCTGATGAGAAGAGTCCGCTTCCATGGCGGCAGGAGGCGAGCGTGCGATTATCTTTGGGCCTGATGGCGATTTTGCTCGCGGCATCCGGCTGCTCGCCCGCCGAAAACGGCAAGAACGAAGCTTTGCGCGTTATCCTGATCCCTGCCGACGGCGGCACCGAGGATGGAACCAAGGCCGATTATAAGCCGGTCTTTCAGGCTGTCTCCCGCATGACCGGGATCGATTTCGACATCAAGGTGGGCCAATCCTATGCAACGGTCGTCGAAGCCCTGTGCAATAACGGCGCGGACATCGCCTTTGTCGGGCCGGTCACATATATTCAGGCACGAAACCGGGGGTGCGCGGATCTTCTGGCTGTAGGCGTCGAGAATGACCAGTCCATTTATTATGCGGGACTCTTCGCCCGCACTGCATCCCCCATCCGCGCCATAACCGACCTCAGGAACAAGCGGGTAGCCTTTGGCGACATCAACTCCACCTCCTCGTTCATCTACCCCATGGCCATGATCATCGATGCCGGCCTCGATCCGCTACATGATCTCAGCAAGATCCGCATAACCAGCAGCCACGCCGACAGCCTGGCCGCCCTCATCCATGGGCAGGTCGATGCCTCAGCACTTTCGTTCGACAGTTTCGAAAAGGCCGTTGGGGAGGGAGCGGTCGATCCGGCTACCATCCGTGTGATCGCCAGAAGCGCACCCATCCCCTACCCCCCTCTCATCATGAGCAGCAGGCTGGACGATGGTCTCAAAGCGAAACTGCGCGATGCTTTTGCAACTGTGGATAAGGCCCCGGGGATCACGCCTGAAATGATCCGCGGCTATGCCGGAAAAAGGGTAGACCGGTACGACACCAGTTTATCGCCGGAAAAATTCAACATCGTCGGTACGGTCGCGGCAAGACTCGATGACGGTTTCAAGGCGTCGGTCCTGAAGAAGGCGTCCGAGCAGTGAGCCTCGTCATCGAACAGCTGAGCAAATATTATCCGGACGGAACGGTTGCACTGGCGGACATCAGCTTCGAGGTGCCACCCGGCCAGTTCTGCGTCATCCTCGGGCGTTCCGGTGCGGGAAAGTCCACCCTGCTTAAATGCATCAACGGCCTTGCGATTCCGAGTGAAGGGCGCGTGATGGTGGATGACGTCGAACTAACCCCCCGGACGCTCCGGCATATTCGCCCGCACATCGGCATGATTCACCAATCCTTCAACCTTGTGCCACGCGCCAGCGTTGCGACCAATGTACTTGCAGGAGCGCTCCCGGCCATATCGACACCGCGCGCGATGCTGGGGCTTTTTCCCAAGATATTGCGCGACAAAGCCTGCGCCCTGATCGCAGATATCGGCCTTGGCGAGGAGCATTTGCGCCGCCGTGTTGCCGACCTGTCGGGGGGACAGCAACAGCGTGTAGGCATCGCCAGGGCTTTCATGCTGAACCCCGCTTATGTGCTTGCGGATGAACCTGTTGCCAGCCTTGATCCGCAGACCAGCGTTGACATTCTTGAGCTGCTCGAACGCGAGGCGAAGGAAAGCGGAACGACCGTATTGTGCAGCCTTCATCAGATCGACTTGGCCCTGCGTTTCGCGGATCGCATCATCGCGCTCCGGGCCGGACGAATCCTGTTTGACGGCACGCCGGAGATGCTGACCCGCAGCCAGCTTGATCAGATTTATGAAACCCGGCAACCAGCCCCTTGCCCGGCGGCGCAGGAGGTTGGCGCATGAACGGCACCGGGACCGAAGATACAGGCAGGCCTTCGACGAACTGGTCCTTCCCCAGGCCGTTCGGATGGCGCACGGTGCTGGTCATCGCCATTGCGATCATGATCCTGTTTCGCACGGGCGCGGACGTCGGCATCGGCCCGGCCCTTATCCAGTCCGGGGAAGGCGTTGCGGCCGGAATTGGTCTTGTCGAGGAATCGCAGGTCGCAAATGGCTTCGGTGCGATCCTCGGGCAAATGTTTCCGCCACAAATCGCCGATGTGACCGAAATTTCGCGCATCCCCGGCTTCGATTATGGCCATTTGCCTTTGTTCGCCCATGTCGAGACGCAAATGGTGACCGTTCAGTCGCTCGACCCCGAAACCATGCGCATGACCCCCCATAGCATGAAGCGCGAAGTACTGGTCGAACCTTACGGCTATGTGCGACAGGTCGCAGGCAAACTTATCGAGACGCTCGAAATCGCACTCTGGGGCACCCTGCTTGCCGTGCTGATCGGAGCGCCGCTTGCTTTTCTGGGCGCACGCAACCTTTCTCCCCACCCGTTACTGGTTGTCCTGAGCCGTGGCATCGTCAGCCTGCTGCGCACGGTTCCCGAACTTATCAGCGCCCTCTTCCTCGTGCTGGCTTATGGCTTCGGTCCTGCGGCGGGCGTTCTCGCTCTCGCACTACATGCCGCAGGCTTTCTCGGAAAATTCTATGCCGAAGACATAGAAAATGCGGATCCCGGGCCGCAACAGGCCCTGAAGGCAATCGGCGCCAACCGGATGAAACTCCTGCGTTACGCGATATTGCCGCAAGTGCTGCCGCAATATGTCGCCTATACGCTCTACATTCTGGATCGCAATGTGCGCATGGCAACCGTCATCGGCCTTGTCGGCGCGGGCGGAATCGGCCTTGAACTAAAGGGACGTTACGACCTGTATCAATACGCCCATGTCGGCACGATCCTGATCGCCATCTTCATTCTCGTCTTCGTTCTGGACCAGTTATCAGCATGGTTGCGCCGCCGTTCGATGTAAACGCTCAGATGGAGAAAAGGCGCAGAAATATGCCGACATTTCCGGGATTTTCGACGCAGCGCCGGGCCATTTTGCTTCAAACCTCAACAGTGCCAGTAATGGGTCCTGACCCTAAATCACAACCCCAAATCTGTGTCATAGGTGCTGACGGGACGATGTGGGCTGACAGGTGCTCCATAGGAGAGACATGCTATCCGCCAGCAACAGGGATTATCTGAACTATGATGCTGATATCCCTATCAACCTCCAGCGCTGATCATCATCCAAATGGAATGATACAGTCTGGACAACCTGCTGGTTGTTGCTGCCAACCCCGGAGACGGCGACGGACAGATAGCTGCCCGCTGGAAGTTGCCCCTGAGGCTGGGCCATCTGCACGCGAATGATCGAACGCCAAGTGAGATTTTTGAGCTCGCCCGCCGATGCCGTCCGCTGCTGCATGCTCTGAACAAACAAATCGCGACTCACGATTGTCTTCATTACCGGCGAGGACGCATCCCACACCTGCGGCGCACCGCCATGGGTCACCGCATTGACGATAAGCAGTGCAATCTTGGCGAACTCAGCGGGATCCGGTGATAGGTTGATCGCCGCCTGTTCGTTCGCACCAACGGTCTTGCCCGCCTGCGCCATCACAGGCAATGGCTGCCCGACAAGCATAACCGCCAGCGCCAGCAAGCCAACGCGCCATCCGTTATTGTTCATTGAATTTCACCCACAAACCTATTTGTATAACTCAATCGTGACCCTACGGTTATCGACATTGCGAACATCCGGTCCAGTAGCGACAGCCAGGTCCCGCCCTCCCCTTGCATATACCTTCGACTGAAGATGACTGCCAGCATCTCCCAACTCCTGCGTCAATTCCGCTGACACAGCCGCTGCTCGCCGGGCTGCAAGATTGTCATTATATTCTCTCGCGCCAACCGTATCGGTGAACCCCACAATGACGATCCTTCCAAATGCTCCGGAATCGGCATCGCGCACCACTTGGGCGATCACATCTTGCCCCTCAGGCGAGATCACCGCCTTATCAAAATCGAACGTGAAGCTATACGATTTCGACACCACCTCGGCCTGTTGCCGGACCATCGGAACTGGTGCCGACGTGGACGGGTTCGGAGCGGGTTGCTCACTCCTTGGCAATTCCAGATCTCGCTGAAACAGATCGGCGCATTCGCGATCCTTCCACCACCCACTCTCGACCCGGTAGTGCTTGTCGAACTGGATCTGATACTGGCACTGGCGATATTCATCATTTCGTCCAGTGTAGAAGTTTATAATGTAATTCCAGCGGCGAACAAAAAACAACCCCTCATGGAAGTGAGGCACATCGAGCAGGGTATAGATTTCGGATTTTCTCAACCCAGGGACGATCATTGCAATATGCCGCGCTGGTACAAACACACCCTGCGGCCTTGTTGCCCTCTCAACCGGAGGGAACTTTGCGTCCGCCGCCGTTGCGACCTGGGGGCGGTATTGCGGAAGAGCATCCTCAGCATATGTTATGTGGGCAGCCGAGAGCATCGCAATTGCGATAGCTGCTGCAGCAAACTTATTCCGCGCGGAATTCTTGAGCTTATTCATTCTTCGGCTCCAGCCATATCTTTGCAACAGTCGATCGGACGCACAACACGATGCGTCAGAACTGCACGCCAACCCCGGCAGAAACGCCGCCATGCCCCCGGGTGTTGTAGCTACCGGTTGCTCTGATGATCACACGGCCGTTGTCCGACGCCTTGGAGATGCCGAAGGCGATTGCCTGTTGCCCCATCCAGGTCGACACACCGACGCCCGCCATACCCATTCCTGGTTCGAATGCCTGTGGCACCTGCCCCATTGCCATGGCCGCCGCAGTCCCGCCATTTGCATCACGGTGATACCTTTGCAGATCGAACGACAGCAGTCCGAAGCGACTATCGGTGTAGGAATTGGCACTTGCCAGCGTGTGCGACATACCAGCATCAAGCTGGCTGACGTTGACAGCATCACTTGGAGCAACGCCAGCTGCAAGATTGGAGATTCCAGTGCCGCGCATGTCGATCCCGTTCGAACTGAGCACCGGCCCGTCCGCAACCGCAACAGTCTGAGCATTGACCGTTCCTGCATTGACGGTGTTGGCCGTCACGCTGTTGAGCGCAATGTCATCTTTGAGCGCCACGGTGACGTTTGAACCATCCTGGGCAATTGCGACGTTGTTGCCGGCGATATAGGTCGCCGTTCCGCCCGAACCGACACGGGACGGGGCACCAGTGTTCGTAACCGTGCCAGAGCCAGTTGCAGCAGTTGCGACATTCCAATTCACATTTGCCGTATTGGATACCGCCGAAAGAGCATCCTGCACGTTGGTGTAGTTGTTCCCGGCAACGTTCAGGGATGCCTGGACCGTACCGGTAACCGGATCGAATGTCGACGCACCTCCCAGTGAGCTGGCGATCGACGTGCCGGCCGCAAACAACTGCGAACCGTTGACCGCATCACTGCTCGACACGCTGACGGTGCCAACGGCGAGGCCAGTGATCTTGTCGCCGTTCATCGCAATGCCGGCGCTGTTCAGCGTTGGTCCGCCATTGATCGACAAACTATCTGCCGTGAGATTCGCAGACGTTGCGACAGAATATGTCGTGCTGCCATCCGCGGTGGTGGTTGGCGAAACAACGATGTTGCTGTTTCCGGCCACAACCTTGGTCGTGGCAGCGGCCTGAGCCAGCTGCAGCTGGCTAACATTCACAGCATCGGTCGGAGCCGAGCCCGCCGCAACGTTGGAGATGACATTGCCGCCATTGTCGAGTCCGGCGTTCGTCAGCGCAACGGTGCCGCCTGGACCACCAGAGATAGCCAAACCATTGGTGTCGAGCACGCTGTTGCCTGCTGTGACACTGGTGACGTTCAGATCAGGGTTGAGGTCCATCGTCACATTGGTGCCGCTATTGGTCACCGTCAGGTTGCCAGAGGAGCCAGCGCTGAAATCGACCGTCGCGCCCGGCGCCACGTTCACCGGGGCACCACCACCGGTCGACACGTTCCAGCCGGTACTGGCCAGTGTATTCACCGCATTCAAGGCTGTGTTGACATCGCCGTAGCTCGCGCCGCCGACGTTGAGATTGGTCGTCAGCGCTCCAGTGACGCTATCATAACTCGATGTGCTCCCCAGGCCCGACGCCACGCTGTTACCAAGATTGGTCACTTGTGTGCCGACCTGATCAATCGCCTGATTACTCGCGTAAAGCTGCGAACCGTTGATGGCATTCGTGCTGGTCGCACTCACCTGACCGGCTGCAACATTGATGATCTGGCGTTCGTTGCCAGAAGACCCGACGCTCACGACGCTGGCAGGCGCAGTCCCTGCGAAGGAATATGTCGTGCCGTTAATCACTGTGCCAGCAGCAGGATTTACCGCCGCAGTTACACTGCCATAGCCCAGAGCCACAGCGTAGATGTTGGAAACAGTTGCACCAGAGCCCAGGGCCATGCCGTAGGCATTGGAGACAGCTGCTCCATCCCCCAAAGCGATCGAACCGATGACAGGGGTGGACGCGCCGCGTCCAATCGCCACAGAATATAGCCCCCTTGCATAGGCATTCGGCCCGAGAGCCATAGAGCTGTTTCCAGATGCGGTAGAAGATCGACCAATTGCAATCGTATCGTTGGTGGTGGCGCTGGTTCCGTTGCCGATCGCGACCGACGCCATCCCCAATGCCCCGGCGCCTGATCCAATCGCCACACTATTTCTAGCGGTAGCCTGCGCACTACTACCTATAGCAACCGCATCTACGGCAGACGCGGTGGTACCTACGCCGGCCGCCAGCGCATTGGTACCGGTAGCGCCATCGTTATTATAGTTGCCACCCTGCGTTCCACCGTCGTTTACGCTGTAATAATGTGTCGTCGCTGCAGTGAGTGCAGATCCGACATCGTTATAGCTCGATCCATTAATGACATAGGTTGGCGCAGACAGCGATCCGTCGACGTTCACAACCGTTCCGCCGCCAAAGTTGCTGGCTGTGCTGCTGGCAAGATTACCGATAGCGACGTCGGTCGCATAGAGCTGCGAACCATTGATCGCGTCAGTCGAGGTCGCGTTCACCGCACCTGCCGCAACGTTGATCACCTGCCGCTCGGCACCAGCAGCGCCCACGCTGACGACCCCGTTCGCTACCGAACCCGGCCCCGCGAAGGTACCATAAGTGATGCCACCGACTGTCCCGGTCGTCTCGGTCGTCGCCGCACGGTCGGTCGAGAGGTTGCCAAGGATAACACTATTGTCCTGTGTGGTGGTGACGCCACTGCCAACCACGAAGGTGTTGTTGTTGGCGATCATGTTGTTGTTGCCCAGCGAATAGCTACCAGCACCGGTGATTACCGTCGGGTCGCCAATCGCCCCCGAACCGGTGCCGCTAACCACATTGCCCGTACCGATCGAGATGCTCTGACTACCCGTCGCCTGAGCGCCATCGCCCATCGCGACCGCACTATTCCCAGAAGCAGTTGCCAAACGGCCAACCGCGACGGCACCGTTGCCGGAGGCAACGGATTTCGCCCCAACTGCGGTAGATTGGCCACCACTCGACTTCGACTCAGTGCCGACGGCAAGCGCCTGCACGTTGCTGGCATTCGCATAATTGCCGACGGCTGTACCCTGGCCATTCGAGGTCGCGTTGAAGCCAACAGAAAGCCCCTGACTGCCAGACGACTTCGCTCCGGAACCGACAGCAATCGAGGCTTGACCGGAGCCGGTTGCATTGCTGCCGACAGAGATTGAATCGGGCGCGTTCGTGATGCCACTGCCGCTGTTGGAACCAATGGCAATGCTACCACTCGTGTTGGTCAGGTTCATGCCAGCGCCCGAACCGAAGGCGATGTTGTTCACAGTCTGTCCAGTGAAGTTACTTCCGGCACCCAGCGTGCCGATTGCAACGTTGCCCCAACTATCGGCCAGATTGTTACCCACGCTCGTTCCTATGGCAACGTTCCGCCCGCCAGCAATTGTGTTACCAACATTGACCCCGAGCGCGACGTTTCCGCCCTCCTGCTGCGGTTGACTGATGGCCGGTCCGGTTCCTGTGCCTGCCGTTGTCCCAATGGCAACATTCGGCATCGCAGTGAGGCTGGTGAAGATCGTAGTAGTTCCGGTATTCTCACCAATCGAGATCGACTTGAAGTTGACCGAATTGGCCCCGTTCCCGATGGCAACAGAACTATCGCCCGAAGCAGTAGCGTTTACGCCCACCGCAACCGAGTTCGTCCCATCAGCCTCGGCACCACAGTTGACTGCCAGTGCCCCTGTAGCAGTGGTGGTTGCCGGAGTCGCGCACGACGAATCGGAGATCGCGGTGGAACCGGCAACGTTGCTGCCAGTGTATGTCTGAGCAATACCCACCGCTGGCGACAGCAGCATGCTTACGCCGACCGCTGCGGCAGACCCAAGCATCGCAGACCGCAATGACATCGAAGCGAACGGCGGCATCCCGATGCGGTGCCTGCGCTTGATACCAAGCACTCTGGTCGCCATACGCAGCGATGAATAAATGCGGCGCCTTGCCGCCCAGCCCATACCCCAGTTCGCCACCATCATTTGGCGCACATCATTTTCGGTACAAATTGAAATCGACACCATTCTCTCCCATAGCATCATTGCGTCAGGATCCCCCGCGCAAGCGGACGAAAAGCCCACTCCTCATGCGCGGCAAACGATCGCTCTATGGCGTCGTACCTACCATCGGGTGGGGGCGACTGGGTGTGATAAGTTGTTAAATCAGCAGGCAGAGGGGCAATTGCGCCGCGCTCCCCGCCTGGCGCAGACCCTTATATATTATTCAAATTCAAAGGGTTGCACCCTCTGAAACGTTGCAATCTTGCACACTTCCGACATCGCGCATCACGCTTGTCCTGCCTTGGCATCGTTGCGAATATGTCGCCAGTAATGAGGCCTGACCCTGATCAGGCGACGTGTGAGAGCAGCCAGCCAGACCATTGCCACATCGAACGAAGAGCGGGTGAACGACCGGGCGCACCGGCAGCAGGCCAGATATTGTCAGCACGGAAACCTCTCCCTGGCGGGGACACGCGTTGCCAATCGAGGCGATTGGCTTATGATTTAATTCGCTATCACGGCCATTGGGCTGTCCCCCCAATAGATCACGAAAGCCGAATAGAGTATGAAAATCAAAGCGCTCTTCCCGCTGATCCTGCTCCTCGCGAGCTGTGCGGTTCCGGCGACACATTTCGGTGACATGGGTAGCGACAATGACTTTTCGGAGTTTAAAGAGCGCAGCTTTGCACTGAGTGATGGTGGAGCCGCCGGCGAAACGGTGCGTACAGCTCTGATCAACGCAGGCTTTGAGGAACGCGACAACGCACGGCTACGCGTCGAAATCGGATTCTCTATTCGACCAGTCGATCTGGCGCTTGTTTCTACCAGTAGCGAGGGGACGTCGCATATGCTGTCACCAGCGGCGAAGCCAACGATCAGTCTATGTCACAAGCATGCCTATGTCATGACACTCGCCTTTGTGGATCGCCGTTCGGGGAAGGTCATCTCGCGGAGCGGCGCAACCATGTCTCGCTGTCGTGGCGCGCCTGCAGAGATCCTTTCGGAGCTCGCCCATGCTGCGCTGCCTCCCATTGCCGATTAGGGCGGATCGACATTCAGAAAATGACGAGCCGGAAATGGTGATTTTGCGTGATCCGGAGCGGAGCGTACTCAAGGTAGGTGAGCACCGGAAGCGCGCGAAAGCGCCATTTGCAGGCCGCCAGGGCTGG
>SBGG01000080.1 GCA_006226685.1 Sphingomonadales bacterium | reverse complement strand
CGAAAAGCCTGGAAATATCGACATATTCCTGCGCCTTTCCTCCTTGCGCTGAGCCATTTTGCTTCAAACCTCAACAGTGCCAGTAATGGGTCCTGGCCCTAGCAACAGCCCCCCGGCGGTCCTGGAGAGTATCGAACATTGTGATCTTCTGTAATCTGCGGCCCCAGCCCCCTGACAGCCTGCAAATGGCGTTTCCGCCTGCTTCGGTGTTCACCCGCTCTGAGCGTGCATCCCCGGAGCGAGATGCGTCGCTCGTTTCAAGTGAGACGGAAAGTCACTCTCTCCGCCATCTTCGGGATTAATTTGTGCCGGCATTACCGGCGGCGAGGGCGTCCATGATCTGGCGTACCGGGCCGATATCATATCCGGCGGCGGCGGCCTGCGCCGCCAGAGCGTCACCATTTTCGCCATCGCGTGCGCGCGACAACGCCCAGAGCAGGGTCGAACGGGTGCCGGAGCGACAATAAGCGAGCAACTTGCCTTCGCCGCTGGCGCGCAACGCCTCGTCCATGCCGTCAATCTGCCAGGGGGCGAAACCGCCATGGGTCACCGGAACGGCGGCATAGCCGATCCCCGCCGCCTGCGCCGCCGCCTCTATCTCCGCGCCGTTTACCTGCCCCGGCTCCTCGTCATCGGGCCGATTGTTGAGGATGAAGGTCACTCCTATGGCCCTGGCCTGCTCGACATCGGCAACGCTGATCTGAGGCGAGACGAAAATGGCATCGGTAAGCTGACGGAACATGCTCGGTCTCCTGCGGCCTGTAGGGGGTGGGCCATGTGGCCCTGCGCGGCCCGTAATACGCCGCGCAGGGCGAAGTTCAAGTGCGGAAGCCTTCAGGCATCGATCGTGTCGGCCTGATCGCCCTGTTCCCGTTCCACCGCCTGTCGCGCCCACATTTGCGCATAAAGGCCGTTGCGGGCGATCAGAGCCGCATGGCTGCCCCGTTCGGCGATGAGGCCGCTTTCCAGCACGATGATTTCGTCCGCGTCCACTACGGTCGACAGGCGGTGCGCGACGATGATGGTGGTTCGCCGTCGCGACATTTCCCCCAATACCTGCTGGATCGACGCTTCGGTCCGGCTGTCGAGCGCGCTCGTCGCCTCGTCAAGGATCAGCACGGGCGGATCTTTGAGCAGGGTGCGGGCAATCGCCACCCGCTGTTTCTCGCCGCCCGACAGTTTCAGGCCGCGTTCGCCGACGCGCGTGTCATAGCCTTTGGGCAGGGACAGGATGAAGTCGTGGATCGCCGCGTCCTTTGCCGCCGCCTCAATCGCGCCCTGATCCGCGCCCTCCCGACCATAGCCGATATTATAGCCGATCGTATCGTTGAACAGCACCATGTCCTGCGGGACGATACCGATTGCATGGCGCAGGCTGTCCTGCGTCACCTGGGCGATGTCCTGCCCGTCGATGGTGATACGCCCGCTGGTCGTGTCGTAAAAGCGGAAGAGGAGGCGGGCGATGGTCGATTTGCCCGCGCCGGTCGGACCGACGATCGCCAGCGTCTTCCCCGCCGGAATGGTGAAGCTGACCCCGTGCAATATCTCGCGGTCGGGATCATAGCCGAAGCGGACATTGTCGAACCGGACTTCGCCTGCCTTCACATGCAGAGGTGGGGCATTGGCGACATCCACAATCTCTTCGGGCGTATCGATCAACCTGAACATCGCCTCCATGTCGATCGCGCCCTGACGGATGGTGCGATAGACCATGCCAAGCATGTCGAGCGGCCGGAAAAGCTGGGCGAGCAGCGTGTTGACCAGAACCACGTCGCCGGTCGTGAACCGACCGGTGCTCCAGCCCCAGACGGTAAAGCCCATCGCTCCTGCCATCATCAGGTTGGTGATGAGCGACTGGCCGATGTTGAGCGCGGCAAGGCTGTTTTCGGATTTGACCGCGGCGGCGGCATAGCTGCGGATCGCGCCACTGTAGCGGTCGGCCTCGCGCCGTTCCGCCCCGAAATATTTGACCGTTTCGAAATTGAGCAGGCTGTCTACAGCATGGGCGACGGCATCGGTGTCGAGATCGACCATGTCGCGGCGCAACTGGTTGCGCCATTCGGTCACCGTACGGGTAAACCAGATGTAGAGCGCGACCATGGCCAGCGTTGCCGCCACCAATCCGATGCCGAATTTCAGGAAGAAGATGATGCATACGGCCGTCAGTTCGATGACCGTCGGCGCGATGTTGAACAACAGGAAATAGAGCATCGTATCGATGCTCTTCGTGCCGCGCTCGATTACCTTGGTAACGCCGCCGGTCCGGCGATTGAGATGAAAGCGCAGGGACAGCTGGTGCAGGTGGACGAACACATGTTCGGCCAGCCGTCGCGTCGCCTCCTGTCCAACCCGTTCGAACACGACATTGCGCAGATTGTCGAATAATACGCCACCGAAACGCGCTGCCGCATAGGCGACGACCAGTGCGATAGCGAGGCCCGCTTGCGGCTCCAGCCCCGGCACCATGCGATCGATCGCGCCCTTATAGGCGAAGGGCATGATGAGGATGACGCCCTTGGCCGCAAGCACCAGCAGCATTGCGACAACCACCCGGAACCGCAATGCAGGGGCATCGGCGGGCCAGAGATAGGGCAGGAAACGCCGCAGAGTCGCGCCGAGCGGCGGCATGGGCTGATTGGCGGAAGATGTATCAGGCGGCATGGCAGGCGTTTAGAGTGATTTCGAGCGAAATGAAACATTTCGCGGCTCGGAAATCACGACGAACCCAAAAGATCCGGGCCGGGGCTTTGATCCGGTCAAAATCGAACCGGACCCGGAGTGATTTCGAGCGAAATGAAACATTCCACGGCTTGGAAATCATGACAGGGCACCGGCTTGCTGTCGGGCCAGGAGAGAGCGTGCCGGGCATGATATACGGGGAGGACCCCGGAAGGTGACTCTTGCATCCAGGTCTGGCCGGGATCAGGTGGCATCGACTGGTATGATGTCATTATTTGTCCGGGCCGGACATGGCTGCTGTGGGGTTCACCATATCCGGCCCAGACAGGCCCCCCCGAAAAGGTTGCCCATGCGAACGCTGGCCCGAGTGGGGCCGGACCAGAGCCGCCGGTAAAGCGATGTCATGCCGAAAGGCTGACTGCAAGTTCTAATAGTATATAAACAGGCGATTTTTTTGTTGACGCGGGAGCGATGTGACGCATCCTCCGCCCCCGTTCGAGGGCGGAGTCAGGGCGTTCAGTCGCGCAACAGATCGTTGATCGCGGTTTTTGCGCGGGTCTGCGCGTCCACGCGCTTAACGATCACCGCGCAAGCGAGATTCGGCCCGGGCGTGCCGTCGGGCAGGGGCTTGCCGGGCAGTGAGCCGGGCACGACCACCGCATAGGGCGGAACTTCGCCGACAAAGGTCTCGCCGGTGGTACGATCGATGATCTTCGAGGTCTTGGAGATGAACACGCCCATCGACAGCACCGCGCCCTTGCCGATGCGGACGCCCTCGACCACTTCGGAACGGGCGCCGATGAAGCAGTCATCCTCGATGATGACCGGATCGGCCTGCAACGGTTCCAGTACGCCGCCAATGCCGACGCCGCCGGACAAATGGACATTCTTGCCGATCTGGGCGCAGCTTCCCACCGTCGCCCAGGTGTCGACCATCGTGCCCTCGTCGACGAAGGCGCCGATGTTGACGAAGCTCGGCATCAGTACGACATTCTTAGCGATGAAGGACCCGGCACGGGCGACGCTGCCCGGCACGGCGCGGAAACCGGCGGCGCGGAAACGGTCCGCATCCCAGCCGGAAAATTTACTCGGCACCTTGTCCCACCAATGCGCTTCGCCCGGCCCGCCGGCGATCAGCGCATTGTCGTTGAGACGGAAGGAGAGCAGCACGGCCTTTTTCAGCCATTGATTGACCTGCCAGCCATCGCCGGTCGGCTCTGCGACGCGGGCCGCGCCCGAATCGAGCAGCGCCAGCGCGCGGTCAACGGCAACGCGCACATCGCCCTTGGTCTCGAACGACACGGCAGCGCGGTCTTCCCACGCGGCGTCGATGGTGGCGATCAGGTCGGCATGGTCGGTCATCATTAAACTCCCAATATCTGGCCGAGAAACGGCGTCAGATGCGTGGTCTCGAAATCGATGAAGTCCGGATGGGCGTCGATATGTCCGCTTTCCGACCCGTTGTTGAGCCAGATGGTGGACATGCCCAGCGCCTTGGCGGGCTTCAGGTTCCGGGCCATATCCTCGAAGAAAGCGGCGCGCGCAAGGTCAATCCCGAAATCGTCGCGCAGCATTCTATAGCCGTGCGGATCGGGTTTGGGCCGGTATCCGGTGGCGTGGATGTCGTGCACCGCCTCGAAGCAATGGCCCAGGCCCAGGCGGTCCAGCACCCGTTGCGCATAGGGGGTGTCGCCATTGGTGAAGACCAGCTTTCGGCCGGGCAGCGCCTCTATATGGGCGACCAGTTCGGGATCGACGGTCAGCCGGTCGAGATCGATGTCATGGACGAAATCGAGAAAATGATGCGGATCGACGCCATGATGGTGCATCAGCCCGGACAGCGTCGTGCCGTGATCGAGGAAATAGCCTTTCTGTACCCGGCGCGCTTCGCCCGCATCGCAACCGAGCAGGCGCACGATATAGGCGCCCATCCGCTCGTCGATCAGACCGAACAGATCCATCGCCGCCGGATAGAGGGTGTTGTCGAGATCGAATATCCAGCAATCGATATGCCTGAGGTCGGGGGCGTCCTGACTCATCGTCAGGTTCCTTATTTGAGGCAGGCGTCGAGGCCGTCGCGCTGAACGATGGCGATGCGACGCGTGATGGTATTGCCGTAACGGCGGGTGAAACCACTTGGGGAAATCGCCGCGCGCTTTTTCGGCAGGGGCAGTACTGCGGCGATGCGTCCGGCTTCGCTGCGCGTCAGCTTGCTGGCGTCATGGTGGAAATAACGCATCGCACCGGCATTGGCGCCATAGGTGCCGATGCCGGTTTCGGCGACGTTGAGATAGACTTCCATGATCCGCCGCTTGCCCCATAATGCTTCGATCAGCAGGGTGAAATAGGCTTCCAGCCCCTTGCGGATATATCCGCCACCTTGCCACAGGAAGACATTCTTGGCCGTTTGCTGGCTGATCGTCGATCCGCCGCGAATGCGCCCGCCGCGCTCATTATGCTGGATTGCCTTTTCGATCGCCTCGGCGTCGAAACCATGATGGGTGCAGAATTTGCCGTCCTCGGCGGCGATGGCGGCGCGCGCCATGTCCGGGTCCATCTCCGACAGGCTCATCCAGTCCTTGGTGATACCGTTCCGGTCGAACAGCATGGTAAGCGTTACCGGCGGCGGCACGAAGCGGTAGATCACCACCATCGCGACCGAAAGCGCCAGAAAACCGCCGACGATACGTAATGGCCAGCGGAGCCAGTTCCGACGCGTCGGCGTTGTTTTTGCGATCTTCCGGTTGCGAGCCATGGATGTGGCAATAGCGCGCCCTTTGTTGGCGCGAAAGCCGGAATTCAGAGGCCGGATTTCGCGCGCAGCACCTGAAGGTCCGCCTCGGGCCGCGCGCCATAGTGCGAGATTACCTCTGCCGCCGCGACCGCGCCCAGTTTCAGGCATTGCTCGATCGGCTGGCCCTCGACATGGGCGGCAAGGAAACCGGCGGCGAACAGGTCGCCCGCACCCGTGGTGTCGATTACCTCGGTGACCGGCGCGGCATAAACCTCGTAGCGGGTGCCGCCCTGAATCGCGATCGCGCCTTTTTCGCTGCGCGTCGATACCAGCAACGGCACTTTGGAGGCGATGGCGTCCACGGCCTTGTCGAAACCCTGTACCTGCGCCAGCGCCTGAATTTCCGCCTCGTTGGAAAAGAGAATATCGATCAGGCCCTGATCGATCAGCGCCTGAAAATCTGCGCGATGCCGTTCGATCACGAAGCCGTCGGACAGGGTGAAGGCGATCTTGCGCCCGGCCTGCCGCGCGATGTCGATCGCGTTGCGCATCGCCTTGCGCGGTTCCTCAGGATCCCAGAGATAGCCTTCGAGATAGAGGATGCCCGCCGAACGGATCAGGTCGGCATCGAGCGCGGCGGCGGGCAGGTTCTGCGACGCGCCGAGGAAGGTGTTCATCGTCCGCTGGGCGTCGGGTGTTACCAGCACGAGGCAGCGGGCGGTCGGCACGCCATCGCTGGCCGGGGCGGTGGTATAGGTCACGCCGAGTGCGCGAATATCATGGGCGAAGACCTGGCCCAACTGATCGTCCGCCGTCTGGCCGATGAAACCGCATTTCTTGCCCAGCGCCGCCAGCCCGGCCAGCGTGTTGGCCGCCGAACCGCCGCTTACTTCCATCGCCGCGCCCATTTGCGAATAGAGCAGGTCGGCAAATTCGGCGTCGATCAACTGCATTCCGCCCTTGGAGAGTGCATGTTCGGCGATGAAGGCGTCATCGGCCTGGGCGATCACGTCGACGATGGCGTTGCCGATGGCGACGACATCCAGAATGGGCTGGGTCAAGGGAGGTGTCCTGTCTGTTGATGCTTGCGAAGACTGGAGCCCGCCCTAGCCCGACGCGGGGATACGCGCAACAGGCGGCATGACGGCGGCGACCGCAGCTTGTCTGCCCCGTGCATTTTCCGGCTCGTCAGATGTTTCCTTCCGACCTGAAAATGCTCTAGGAGGGCGAGGATGAAGAGCAAGCTGACCGTTCTTTCCGCGCTGGCCGTTTCGACCTTGTCCGCCTGCGTGGCGCCGCCCTCCGGTTCCCGGCCTTCCGGGGGCATGTCGCCGCCGCCCATGGCGGGAAGCTATGGCAAGGCACAGCCGCTGGTCGGGCTGGATGCGAAGCGGCTGATCGCGATGTTCGGGCAACCGCGCCTCGACATTCGGGATCGTACCGTGCGCAAGCTGCAATTTATGACGGCGGGCGGCAAATGCGTGCTCGATACCTATCTTTATACGACAGCGCGGGGACGAGAGCCGACCGTCACCCACATCGATACGCGGTTGACCGACGGCAGTGATGTCGATCCCGCGAGTTGCGGTATCCGCTGATCGCGGTTTTCCGCTGCCGCTTGCCGGCGCAGGAAGATCAAAAGCCGGGTCTCAGCGGTCCGGTCGTCCCTCCAGTCGTTTCAGCGCCCAGTGCGCCGCCTCCCGTATCACCTCGTCCGGGTCGTCGAGCAGCGGGCGCAGCGATGCCGCCAGCGCCGGGGCACCGCTGTTCCCGGCGGCGATGGCGGCGTTGCGGACCATCCGGTTGCGGCCGATCCGCTTGATCGGGGAGCCTGCGAATATCTCCCGGAAGCAGGCATCGTCGAGCGCGAGCAGGTCGGCTAGCGCTGGCGCGGCCAGTTCGGCGCGACCGAGAAACTGGCGATTGGCATGGGCTGCGTTGGCAAATTTATTCCATGGGCAGGCGGCGAGGCAATCGTCGCAGCCATAGACATGGTTGCCGATACCGGGGCGCAGTTCCTCGGGGATTGGTCCCTTATGCTCGATGGTGAGATAGGAGATGCAGCGCCGCGCATCGAGCTGATAGGGGGCGGGAAAGGCGCCTGTCGGGCAGGCCTGCTGGCAGGCGGAGCAACTGCCGCACCGGTCCCGTTCCGGTGCGTCGGGCGTCAGGCGGATGCTGGTGTAAATCGCACCGAGGAAGAACCAGTTGCCATGGGCGCGGCTCACGACATTGGTGTGCTTGCCCTGCCAGCCGAGACCGGCGGCGGCGGCAAGCGGCTTTTCCATCACCGGTGCGGTGTCGACAAAGACCTTGAGCGCGCCCGCGCCTTCGTCCACCAGCCAGCGGGCGAGCGCCTTCAGCGCCTTCTTGACCACATCATGATAATCGCGTCCCTGCGCATAGACGGAAACACGTCCCCGGTCCCGCACCTCAGCCAGCGCCATCGGGTCATGGGCCGGGCTGTACTCCATCGCCAGCATGACAACCGATTGCACCTCCGGCCATAAGCCCCGGGGGGATGCGCGCTGTTCCGCCCGATCCTCCATCCAGCCCATCTCGCCATGGTGCCCCTCGGCCAGCCAGATGCGCAGCCGCTTGCCCGCCTGCGGCGCGGCATCGGCGTCGCATATGCCACAGGCGGAAAAGCCCAGTGCGGCGGCCTGTTCCTTCAGGCGCTGTTCAAGGGAAGCGGTCATCATCGGTGCCGCCTTGTGCTACAGCAAGGGCAGGAGGATGCAATGACCAAAGATGCGGATGGAGAAGCGAAGATCACGCGTCGCGCCGTGCTGGGGGCTGCCGCGGCGTTCGGCCTTGCCGGAGTGTCGGGTGCGGCCCTGTGGCGGTCGGGCGAGGCTGAGGCGCGCGATTTTCCGATTCGGCTGAGTGAAGATCAGTGGCGTCGCCGCCTGACGCCGGCCCAGTTCGCGATCCTGCGGAAAAAGGCGACGGAGCGCCCGTTCACCAGCCCGTTGCTGCATGAAAAGCGCAAGGGAAAGTTTTTGTGCGCGGGCTGCGCCCTGCCGCTTTTCCCGTCATCGACCAAATATGACAGCCGCACCGGCTGGCCGAGCTTCTGGCAACCCTTGCCCGGCGCGATCGGCACCGGCACGGACATCGATCTCGGCTATCCACGCACCGAAGTGCATTGCGCGCGCTGCGGCGGGCATCTGGGCCATGTGTTCGATGATGGACCGAAGCCGACCGGCAAACGCTATTGCATCAATGGCGGGGCGCTGTCGTTCGCGGCGGGTTGACGGGCGCGCGGTCGATCCGGTAGAGGCGCACCGTTTTCAGCCCCGGCAGGGCAAGCGGGGTTAGCCATGGGGGGATATCGCCCTTGCCGATCCGCGCGGCGAGGCCGTTGGGGGCGACCCGGACATAGCGGTGCATCTCGGCAAGATCAGAACAGACGAGCACATAGCGTGCCTGTGTCGAGAGGATGATCGGGCGGGCTTCGTCCGGCGTGCCCAGAAAGGCGTGGATCACTTTGCCCAGCCCCTCGACATTGCGATGATGGGCGGTGCCGATCACATCATGACGGGTACGCAGCAGCAGATTGGGCCCGAGATCGATCGGTGCGAACAAAGTTGTGGTGGGCAGACGGTCGAGTCGTTTTGCCTCGGCTGGCGTCAGGCAGGTGGTCTTCTCCTTGGGCGGGGCGGCCGGGCGGCCGGTCACCGCTCCGGCGATGCCACTGACCGTCAGCGCGATTCCCACCGGCGTCAGCAGGCTGAGTGCGACGGTGAGCAATACCCGTTCCATCATGCGGGTGCGGGCGGCAATGCCGGGATAGAGGCGGGCGATGACCCACATATTGCCGATCAGCGCATAGAGATGGGAAACCGACATGGCGCGCAGCACCAGCACCGAAACGGCAAAGCTGCCAAGGGCAAGCCCGAGGATCGAAAGCCATTGCATCCGGCGATAGGAATCCTGTTCGGCAAGAGCTGCGATCCCCAGCCCTACGATACCGAACAGCGCAGGGGCGATGACGATCGCGGCGACTGTCGGTTCCTGATCCCACAGCGGCAGCCCCTCCAGCACACCCTTGTACCAGAAATCATAAACCACCGGATCGAGCGTGCGGAACGGCCCGGCAAGGCAGGTGCCGCCCGTGCCCAGAAATAACAAGGCCGCGGCCGTTCCCGCGAGCGTGACGGGAAGGAGGCGGCGCAGGACGGTCCCGTTTCCGGCGATCCGCTGGCCGATCAGCAGAATCGCGGAGAGCAGCAGCAGCGGCGCCAGATAGACCGGCGACATCGCATCGCAATGGACGACAAGGCTTTCGCGCCAGCCATGGGTGGCCAGCATCAGCACCGCCGATCCGCCTGCCATTACCGCTGTATAGCGGAGGAGGCGCGGCCCCTCCGCGGCGCGTGCCGCGTGGCGCAGCGCCAGCACCGCGCCCGCGATCGCCGCATAGGGCAGGCCTTCGCTGGAAATATGCATCCACAGCGCGATGGAAAGGCCCATGATCCACCCGCCCTTGCGGGGATCGGGGTGGAGCATACCGCCGAGCAGGCCGACTGCCATCGCAATCTGCCAGCCATGATGGTCGATGCGGAGCGGCGCCAGTTGCGTCAATATCGGGAAGGAGGTGACGAGCAGCGCAATGGCCAGCAATGCCCGGCCCTTGCCCAGAAAGTCACGCAATGCCGCAAACATGCCGAAGCAGATGATGGCAAGTGTCAGCATCGGCACGGTGACGCAGGCGATGATCTCGGCCAGCGGCTGTCCGGCGAAGGGGCGTAGCAGCAGGATCATGCCCGCAATCGGCAGGTCGACCAGCCGCGACCAGTGCATGGGGCCGCCCACCGGCGGATTGACGCGATGCTGGCTGACATCGAACCAGCTTTGTCCGGCAAGAAAATCGCGCACCTGCACCAGCCGCATCGCGTCATCGGGATCGCGAAAGCCCAGATCGGCAAAGCTGCCCCAATACCAGACCAACCAGATGAGGACGCATTCCAGCCAGAGAATCCCCACCAGCCAGAGCACATTATGGCCCCGGTCGATCCAGCGGTCTTCCCTTGTCAGGGCGATGGGTGGCTTCGTGATTTCGGGGGCGGCAGGAACGGAAGGCCGGGTCACGCGAAAACCACGGCGCGCCGGAGCAAATAGGTGGTCTGGAAGCTGACGGCGATCGCACCGAGCTTTGCAAGGCGCGGATCAAGTCCCAAATGACTGCCGATACCGACAATGAAGCTGGTGATGACAAGGCCGATCATCGCCGATGCGACGAACAGAAGCTTCTGCCGCCGTCGCCGTGAAATGAACGGCACGCCCTGACGCGCGAAGACGAGACGCGAGGAGGCAAACCAGTGGACGATGAGGCCGAAACTATATCCGGCGGCCGATGCCGGAACCGGGGCCACGCCGCCGTTCAGCAGCAGCATGAACAGCGCAAGGTCCGCGCCCAGCGCGACCGCACTCGCCATCACATAGCGGGCATAGGTAATGCGCCAGACGAAATTGGCTGTGCGCGCGATCATCGCTTCACGCCGCCCGGCTGGTGCCGTCCGGCGTACGGTTGCCGGACAGGATCCGTGCAGGAACCTCACGCAGGCTGTTCATCGCCGCGCGTTCGCCGGTGCTGAGCGAAGGCCGGCTGCCGATCGTTCGGTCCAGCGCTCCATGGCTGTGTGCGCCTTCGTCACCCGCCTCATGATATTCGGCATCCTCATTGACCTGCCATATGTCGTAGATGCGCTCGCCCGCCTCGATATTGCGGACGGTCAGCATCGCTGTCATCATCGCATGGTCCTGATTATTATAGCGGTGCATGCCGTTGCGGCCGACCAGGTGCAGCGTCGGATATTTTTCTTCCAGTTCGGTGCGCATAGCCGCGACATTGGCGGTGTAATGCTCGTCATAGACGGGATAGGCCTTTTCCTGTCGTACGACCGCACCGCCGACCACATCGTCCGGGCGGCACAGGCCGAGGATCGCCATTTCGTCCTTTGCCAGTTCGATCAGATCTTCGTCGGACGAGGACCAGAGGCCATCGCCTTCGAAACAGAAATATTCGAGGCCGACACAGGCAATGCCTTCCTCCGGCACCATTTCGGGGGACCAGCTCCGGAAATTCTGCACGCGGCCGACACGGACCTTGCTGTCGTGAATATAGATCCAGTTGTCCGGGAACAGATCGTCCGACCGGATCATCAGCGCGACGGTCAGGAAATCGCGATATTTGAGGTCGAGCGCTTCGCCCATCGTCGCGGGCAGCGGATGGATGCGCCCGGCCAGTTCGCGCATCGGTGCGGAACTGATGACATGGGCGGCATTGATGGCGACTTCCGAACCGTCTTCACGCGTTGCGGTGACATGCCAGCGCCCGGTAATCTGATCCTGCGTCAGGCGCTTCAGGGCATGGCCCATCAATATTTCATTGCCGTGGCGAAGCACATGGTCGCGCGCGGCTTCCCACATCATGCCGGGGCCGAGGCGGGGGTAGCGGAAGCTTTCCAGCAGCGTCTTGGTCTGCATCCCGTCATTGGGGCGCTTGTTGAGGCCGAGGCTGCGCTTCATGCCGTCGATCACGGCCTTGCCGAGGCTCAGCCCCTTGATCCGCTGAGCGGCCCAGTCGGCGGACATTTCGTCGCAGGGCATGCCCCACACCTTCTCGGTGTAGGTTTTGAAGAAGATCGAATAGAGCTTGTGCCCGAACTGGTTGACGACCCAGTCCTCAAAGCTTTTCACGGTCTTTTTGGGCGCCAGTTTCCAGCGCAGATAGCTCGCCATGCACAGGGTCGATCGCCACAGCCCGAGATTGCGCAGCGCTTCGAACGCGCGCAACGGGTAGCTGTAGAATTTGCCCTCATAATAGATACGGCTCATCCGCGGGCGCTGGATGAAGTCATCGGGGAGTATCTCGTTCCAGAGATCGACCACTTCCTTCGACTTTGAGAAGAAGCGGTGCCCGCCAATGTCGAAGCGGAACCCCTGATATTCGACGGTACGGCTGATCCCGCCGACATAATGCGGGTCTTTTTCGATTACCGTGACGCGATAGCCGCTCTTGGACAGGAGATAAGCGGCGGTCAGGCCTGCAGGCCCCGCACCGATGATCGCAATGTCCGTATCCTGGTCCCTCGACGCCATGCAATACTCCCGAAGCGGCGTTTTTCCGCAGCCCGGGATGAAGGAAAATGGCTAATTAAACATTAATGCCGCCCTGTCGGCGGGTTTGTGCCGGGGGTCGGCGAGGCGATCTCGCCGAACCCCGGCAGCCTGGCCGGTCAGCGGCAGACGATATCGCCCCGGTCGATCTCCCGACCGATCAACGCGCCCGCGCTGGCGCCGAGCAGTGTGCCGAGAATGCCGGATTCCCCACGGTCAAGCTGGTTGCCGAGCAGGCCGCCTATGGCGGCGCCGACGATCAGGCCGGTGGTGCCATCCGACCGGCGGCAATAATAGCGGCCATTGTCGCCACGATAGATGCGCATCGATCGCGTGACCGGCATGGGCGCATAGCCCCCGCGATAATAACGGTCGGCATAATAGCCGCGATAGCGCGGATCGGGCCGGTTATAGTCATAGACATGCACCATATGCGGCGGAGTGCGGCGATTCGCCCGCTGATCCATGCCTTTCCGGTCATCATGATCGCGATAGCCGGAATTTTTGTCCGGTTTCCTGTTCGGTCCGCGATCATCCCCATGAGACTGGCCATGGGAGGACTGGCCATGGGAGGACTGGCCATGTGGCGGATCGGCCATGGCCGGCGTTGCCGCCATCGTGCCGATCCCGAGGGCCAGTGTGACCAATGTACCGGTGATAGCCTTTTTCATCGTTGAAACTCCTTTTCCTGGGGCGTCTGGCGGCGGGCCATAGCCTCTCTCACGCTGGAAATAACGCATTGTTTCTACCTCCCGTTGCATGAACGGAAAATAACGATCCGTTCATGCGGGAATGAAAGGGGCGCATCCTGTTGCGGAACCATAGCGGGAGAAAAATGTTCGAACCGGTCATGGCCGGGTGTGGACGATCTTGCCGAGTTCCTGAGCCGCGCATAAGTTGCACTGTGATAGTCACATGATCGGAACCGGACGCGGGTCGCGCCGGAAGGAGATACTATGAAGATAATGATGATATTCGCGCTGGCGGGCGCCGCGCTGGTGCTTTCGGCCTGCAACACGGTGAAGGGCGTTGGCCGCGACATCGAATCCGTGGGCAGTGCGGGCGAGAAGGTGATGCGATAGGATATTCTACCCATTTGGCGGCCGAACCGACCTGTCCGGTTTTGATCGGATTGGGCCTATGGTCCGGCCAGTTTCCCTATGGGTAGAATGACGATTGTGATCGCAGGATCCACCGGCATTTTCGGGAAATGCCGGTGGATGTTACGGTTCACTCGGCCGCGACCCCGGCCTGACTGAACATGTCCGTGCTGTCGTCGCCGGAGGTATCGTCCGCGTCATTGGCGCGCAGTTTCTGGCGACGGTCGAAATTGTCCCACACCTCATTCCAGTTGCCGCGCGTAGAAGCCTTGGAATATTCGGTGGAGCGGGTCTCGAAGAAGTTGGCGTGCTCCACCCCGTTCAGCAGCGGTGCCAGCCAGGGCAGCGGATGCTCCTCGATCATGTAGATCGGCTGGAAGCCGAGCTGGCCAAGGCGCCAGTCCGCAATATAGCGGATATAGCGTTTGATTTCCTTGGGCGTCATACCCGGAACCGGCCCCATCTCGAACACCAGATCGATGAACGCATCCTCGATCCGTACCGTTTTCTGGCACATGTCGAGAATATCTTCCTTCACCGCCTTGGTCAGGCACTGCCGTTCCTTGACGAAAGTGTGGAACAGCCGGGTGATGCCTTCGCAGTGCAGGCTTTCGTCGCGCACCGACCAGCTGACGATCTGGCCCATGCCCTTCATCTTGTTGAAGCGCGGGAAGTTCATCAGCATCGCGAAGCTGGCGAAAAGCTGCATGCCTTCGGTGAAGCCGCCGAACATGGCGAGCGTACGGGCGATGTCCTCATCATTATCGACGCCGAAGGTCTGCATATAATCATGCTTGTCGCGCATTTCCTGAATTTCCAGGAAGGCGGCATATTCGGTTTCGGGCATGCCGATGGTGTCGAGCAGATGGCTGTAGGCGGCGATATGGATGGTTTCCATATTGCTGAACGCGGTCAGCATCATCTTGATTTCGGTCGGCTTGAACACCCGGCCATATTTTTCGTGATAGCAATCCTGAACCTCGACATCCGCCTGGGTGAAGAAGCGGAAGATCTGGGTCAGCAGGTTGCGCTCATGATCGGATAGCTTCTGCGCCCAGTCGCGGCAATCCTCGCCCAGAGGAACTTCCTCGGGCAGCCAGTGAACCTGCTGTTGCTTTTTCCAATATTCATAGGCCCAGGGATATTCGAAGGGCTTGTAGACTTTGCTGGCTTGAAGAAGGGGCATGACAATTCCTCCGAAATACTAAATCAGTCGGCACCGGACTCGCAGGGGCGGGAAAAGCCGGGGCCGGGCCGGGTCAATCCCAGAACATCTCGCTGCGGCCGCGCTTGCGCCGGTTCAGATACATCTGAATATACATCCACAGGCCCGAAAAGGCGAAGAAGAAGAGAGCGAAGCCGGAGGCCAGGCTGATCGCCGTGCCGACCGGGCCGAATTCTTCGCCCGAATGCAGGTGGTGGAACAGGCCGGTCATCGACTTGATGCCGCTGTCCCCCCGGGGCGGCGAACAGCGCCACCCTTCGGGGCAGGACCAGCCCTCAGGCGGCTTCGCTGCTGCCGCTGTTGCCGCAGAAGGCTCTCCGGCAGGCCAGAGCGCGGCGACATGGCTGAGCACGCCGGTCACGGACATCCAGAGCATGAAGATGCCGAAGAAGATTGTGATCCACCGATGATATTTACGCACTGTGCAAACCTTGAGCGAGAGGGGAGGGAAGGGAAAGGCCGGGGGTCAGCGCCCCCGCAACCTGTCAACATAGATGGTCACCGTCTTCGTCTTGCGCGCACCGATGCCGAAAAAGACGATGCCGAGGAAATAGCCGAAATCATACCAGCCACCGGTGTTCGGCACCGCATAGATGGCGATTTGCGCATCGAACAGCGAGAAGACCCAGGCAACCGGGAAGATGAAGCCGTGCCAGATCCCCAGCAGAAAACCGGGCGTGCCCGGATCATGGCTGACCGCATCCGTCGCCTGCCGCGCGCAACCGGACAGCAGCGGCAGCAGGAAGAACAGGGAGAAGATCGCCTTCCCCCCGTTTGCCACTTTTTTTCGGTCAGCCATGGAAGCTTTGTCGTTCATCGCCTTACTGACAGGCGAGACATTCGTCATAATCGGTGGTTTCACCGATTTCGAACTTCGGCGCCTCGGGCGTGTTGTCCGCTTCCACGCCGCCCGCGAAACCGGCGCGCTGTACCGATTTGGAACGGAGATAATAGAGCGATTTGATGCCCAGTTCCCATGCCCGATAATGGAGCATCAGCAGATCCCATTTCTCGACATCGGCCGGGATGAACAGGTTCAGCGACTGCGCCTGATCGATATAGGGCGTGCGGTCGGCGGCCAGTTCGAGCAGCCAGCGCTGATCGATCTCGAAGCTGGTCTTGAACGCGTCCTTTTCTTCCTGAGAGAGGAAATCGAGATGCTGGATCGAGCCGCCTTTTTCGAGGATCGAGTTCCAGACGTTCGAACTGTCCTTCGATTTCGCCTTGAGCAGCTTTTCGAGATAAGGGTTCTTCACCGCGAAGCTGCCGGACAGTGTCTTGTGGGTGTAGATATTGGCCGGGATCGGCTCGATGCAGGCCGATGTGCCGCCGCAGATGATACTGATCGACGCGGTCGGCGCGATCGCCATCTTGCAGGAAAAACGCTCCATCACGCCCATGTCGGCGGCGTCCGGGCAGGGGCCGCGTTCCTGCGCCAGCAGCATCGACGCTTCGTTCACCCGGGCGTTGATATGCTTGAAGATGCGCAGGTTCCAGCTCTTGGCCATCGCGCTTTCGAACGGGATGAGCCGGGCCTGCAGGAAGCTGTGAAAGCCCATGACGCCGAGGCCGACCGAGCGTTCGCGGCTGGCCGAATATTTGGCGCGCGCCATTTCGGTCGGCGCGCGGTCGATATAGTCCTGCAGCACATTGTCGAGGAAGCGCATCACATCCTCAATGAAACGCTTGTCGCCGTTCCACTCGTCCCAGGTTTCGAGGTTGAGCGAGGAGAGGCAGCACACGGCGGTACGATCATTGCCCAGATGATCGGTGCCGGTCGGCAGCGTGATTTCCGAGCACAGGTTGGAGGTCGAAACCTTGAGCCCGAGCTCGCGATGATGCTTCGGCATCATCCGGTTCACCGTGTCCGAGAAGACGATATAGGGTTCGCCGGTGGCGAGGCGGACCTCGACCAGCTTCTGGAACAGCGCGCGGGCATTGACCGTGCCGCGCACCGACCCGTCCTTCGGGGATTTGAGGTCAAACTCCGTACCGTCGCGCACCGCCGCCATGAAGTCGTCGGTCAGCAACACGCCATGATGCAGGTTCAGCGCCTTGCGGTTGAAGTCGCCGCTGGTCTTGCGGATTTCGAGGAACTCCTCGATTTCCGGGTGGGAAATGTCGATATAGCAGGCGGCCGAACCACGGCGCAGCGACCCCTGCGAAATGGCGAGGGTCAGGCTGTCCATCACGCGGACGAACGGGATGATGCCGCTGGTCTTGCCGTTGAGGCCGACCGGCTCACCGATGCCGCGCACATTGCCCCAATAGGTGCCGATGCCGCCGCCGCGCGAGGCGAGCCAGACATTCTCGTTCCAGGTGTTGACGATGCCTTCCAGGCTGTCGTCGACGCTGTTGAGATAGCAGGAAATCGGCAGGCCGCGACCGGTGCCGCCGTTCGAGAGCACCGGCGTTGCGGGCATGAACCACAGGCGGCTGATATAGTCATAGACGCGCTGGGCATGCTCCGCATCATCGGCATAAGCCGCCGCGACGCGCGCGAACAGATCCTGATAGCTTTCGCCCGGAAGCAGGTAGCGATCCTGCAGCGTTTCCTTGCCGAATTCGGTCAGCAGCGCATCGCGATCGGGGTTGGTGACCACATCGAAGCGGCGCGCGTCAACGCTTTTCGACGTGCTGCTCTTCGCCGGAGCGGGAGCGGCGGTTTCGCGCTTCTCCGTTGCCGGGGCTGTTGCTGGTCTTTCTTCGGTCATTACCGCCACGTCACCTGAATCCACTTGCTGACTGTCCCTAAAATCCATTGCGCCGGCCTCTCATTTGTCCCTCGCCTGTTCGACTCGGCTAGAGGTTACGGGGCAAGCGCCCCTTATACCCTGTTCCGGTCGAGGCCGGGATCAGTTTGTCACCACCAAAAGTGGTCGAAAAAGGGCGCAAGAAATCCTTCGCGGAATTGCGCAACTCTTATTCAACCACAATCTGTTGGGTAACCCCCGTCACTCCTGACACTAGGGATAGTGCCACAGTGGCTTGGGGATGCAAGGGGGTAAATGACAGTTTGGGGACTCGGTTCGTCGCTGCCCAGATTCGTTTCGTCGATGGGGGCTGCGGTATTCCGGTACGACGCGTGGAAACTCCATGGTGCCGGAAATTGCAAGAGCGCGGCGAATTAAAAAATAAAATTTTCCGATGGACAGGTTTTTGCGTTTTCCGAATCCGGGCGACGCGCATTTCATTCTCGTTTCTCTCTTTGGGATGCTCTCATTCCCGTTATGGCGGAGCAGTGGGGTGGGCGCGCTGAATCGCGCCTCTCCTCTTTCGGGACAGGCGCCCTGACTCTAGACTCTCCGCCGCAAAATCGACATAGGCGGGCGCACGCGAACAGTATGTTGCCGGAAGGAATCCGCTTATGATCGTCATCAAGGAAGCCGACCTGATCGAGAGCGTCGCCGACGCCCTTCAATATATCAGCTATTATCACCCGATGGATTATATCAAGGCGCTGGGCGAGGCCTATAAGGCCGAGCAGGGACCGGCCGCCAAGGATGCGATCGCGCAGATCCTGACCAACAGCCGCATGTGCGCGGAAGGGCATCGGCCGATCTGTCAGGATACCGGCATCGTCAACGTCTTCATCAAATGGGGACAGAATTGCCGCCTTGAGAGCGACCGGTCCTTGCAGGATGTCGTCGATGAGGGCGTGCGCCGCGCTTATCTGAACCCCGAAAACCGGTTGCGCGCCTCGGTGCTGAAGGATCCGGCGTTCAGCCGCATCAACACCAAGGACAATACGCCTTGCGTACTCAACGTCGAAATGGTCCCCGGCGACACGATCAGCGTCGATGTCGCGGCCAAGGGCGGCGGGTCGGAAAACAAATCCAAGTTCAAGATGATGAACCCCAGCGATTCCATCGTCGACTGGGTGCTCGAAATGGTGCCGCAAATGGGTGCGGGCTGGTGCCCGCCCGGTATGCTGGGCATCGGTATTGGCGGTACGGCGGAAATGGCTTCGCTGCTCGCCAAGAAGAGTCTGATGGAACCGATCGACATGGCCCAGCTCAAGGCGCGCGGGCCGCAGAACAAGATCGAGGAACTGCGCATCGAGATTTTCGACAAGGTGAATGCGCTCGGCATCGGTGCGCAGGGGTTGGGTGGCCTTGCCACCATCCTCGACGTGAAGATCATGGATTATCCCTGCCATGCGGCGGGCAAGCCGATCGCGATGATCCCGAACTGTGCCGCCACCCGTCATGCCCATTTCACGCTCGACGGTTCCGGCCCGGCCTATCTCGATCCGCCCAATCTCGACGAATGGCCGGATGTGAACTGGACGCCGGACAAGGCGGCGATCCGCGTCAATCTCGACGAACTGACGCCGGAAATGGTGCAGGGCTGGAAACAGGGGGATCGCCTGCTGCTCAACGGCAAGATGCTGACCGGTCGCGATGCCGCGCACAAGCGCATTCAGGATATGCTGGCGAAAGGCGAGGAACTGCCGGTCGAGTTCAAGGGGCGTGTCATCTATTATGTCGGCCCGGTCGATCCGGTCGGCGAGGAAGTGGTCGGCCCGGCCGGCCCGACCACCGCGACCCGCATGGACAAGTTCACCCGCATGATGCTGGAACAGGGCCTGCTGGCGATGGTCGGCAAGGCGGAGCGCGGGCCGATGGCGGTCGAGGCGATCCGCGATCACAAGAGCGCTTATCTGATGGCGGTTGGCGGCGCGGCCTATCTGGTTGCGCGCGCGATCAAGGGCAGCAAGGTCGTCGGTTTCGAGGATCTGGGCATGGAGGCGATCTACGAATTTGAAGTGAAGGATTTCCCGGTGACCGTCGCGGTCGACAGCGAAGGGAATAATGTCCACCACCTTGCGCCGCTGGTGTGGCGGGAAAAAATTGCGAAGGAAGGCTTGCTCGAAAAGGCCTGAACGAAATGCGGAAAAGGGCGGGATATTTCCCGCCCTTTTGTTTTCTGGCAGAAAGGCGTCGGGCCGGGACGATAGCGGAAGGACAGATGGCATGACGACGACCCGCACGGAAACCGACAGCTTCGGCGCCGTCGAGGTGCCCGCCGATCGTTATTGGGGCGCGCAGGCCGAGCGGTCGCGCGGCAATTTCAAAATCGGCTGGGAGAAGCAACCGCTTCCCATCGTGCGGGCGCTGGGCATCGTCAAACGTGCTGCCGCCGAGGTGAATATGGATATGGGCCGCCTCGATCCCGTGATCGGCAAGGCGATCGTTGCGGCGGCGCAGGAGGTGATCGACGGCAGGCTCGACGACCATTTCCCGCTGGTGGTCTGGCAGACCGGATCGGGCACGCAATCGAACATGAACGCCAATGAGGTGATTTCCAACCGGGCGATCGAGATGCTGGGCGGCGTGATGGGGGCGAAAAAGCCGGTCCATCCCAATGACCATGTGAATATGAGCCAGTCGTCGAACGACAGCTTCCCGACCGCGATGCATATCGCCTGCGCGGAGGAGATCGTGCACCGCCTGCTGCCCGCGCTCCGGCATCTGCATGGCGCGCTCGCCATCAAGGCGAAGGCGTGGGGGCATATCGTCAAGATCGGCCGGACCCATACGCAGGATGCGACGCCGCTGACGCTGGGGCAGGAATTTTCCGGCTATGCGAGGCAGGTGGAAAACGGCATTGCCCGCATCGAAACCACGCTCCCCGGTCTGATGGAGCTGGCGCAGGGGGGCACGGCCGTCGGTACGGGGCTGAATGCGCCGGTGGGTTTTGCGGAACAGGTCGCTGCGAAGATCGCCGGGATCACCGGCCTTGCCTTCACCAGCGCCCCCAACAAGTTCGAGGCGCTGGCCGCGCATGATGCGATGGTCTTCTCCCATGGGGCGATCAACACGGTGGCGGCCTCGCTTTTCAAGATCGCCAACGACATACGCCTGCTCGGTTCCGGTCCGCGATCCGGGCTGGGCGAACTGGCGCTGCCGGAAAATGAGCCCGGCTCCTCGATCATGCCCGGCAAAGTCAATCCGACCCAGTGCGAGGCGATGACCCAGCTTTGCGTGCAGATTTTCGGCAATCACGCCGCCCTGACTTTCGCGGACAGTCAGGGGCATTTCGAACTCAACGTCTACAACCCGGTCATGGCCTATAATTTCCTGCAATCGGTGCGGTTGATGGCGGACGGTGCCTTGTCCTTCACCGATCATTGCGTGGTCGGTATCGAACCGCGTGAGGAGAATATCCGCGCCGGGGTCGAGCGATCGCTGATGCTGGTGACGGCGCTGGCGCCCACTATTGGTTATGACAATGCCGCGAAGATCGCCAAGGCGGCTCATCATAACGGCACCACCCTGCGCGAGGAGGCGCTGGCGAGCGGTCTCGTAACGGCGGCCGATTATGATGCCATCGTCCGACCGGAAGCGATGACGCATCCGGGATGAACATTCTTGCGGAAATCGGGACAAAGCGGGTGGGCATTTGCGGCCGAAGGGAGTAGGAGGCGGGACAGCCTCATTCTCAACCGAATGAAAAGACAGATCGGGAGCCTCATCCGAATCCATGAGACGCTGGACCGCCCATCGCTTTCGTGCCCTGCTTCGTCATAACGGGCCGACCTCGCTGATCTTCCGGCGACGCCTTGCGCTGATGGGCGGTGCGGTGGTGGTCGGGCTGGCGGCGCTGATGTTCGCGACCCTTGCCGACCGCGCCAATGGAGTGTTCGAACGGATCGTCGCGATCTGGCCCTATGCGCCTTTGCTGATGACTCCCGCGGGGTTTGCGCTGATCGTCTGGATTACCCGGCGTTATGCGCCGCTGGCCGCAGGATCGGGCATTCCGCAGGTGATCGCGGCAAGCAAGGGGACCGGTCCCGCCTTTGCCCGGCTGGTCGATATGAAAACGGCAGTGCTCAAATGCATATTGACGAGCGGTGCGCTGCTAGTCGGCGGGTCGGTCGGGCGTGAGGGGCCGACGGTGCAGATCAGTGCGGCCTTGCTGGGATGGACGCACCGCCTGTTGCAGGTGCCGATGCGGGTTTCGGTGATGATCGCGGGGGGCGCTGCCGGCGTTGCCGCCGCTTTCAACACGCCGCTGGCCGGAATTACCTTCGCGATCGAGGAATTGGCCTCCGCCTATGAACAGCGTATGACCTTGCTGGTCATTACCGCAGTCATCATCTCGGGTATGGTGACGCTCGGCCTTGCGGGCAATTATGTCTATTTCGGCGGCGGGATCGATGCGCGGCTCGATGTCGGCGCGGCGATACCGGTGGCGCTGGTCGGTGGAGTGCTTGGCGGATTGTCCGGCGGCCTGTTCGCGCGGCTGGCGCTGGAGGCCGTGCGGGCGAAAAATGGTTTCACCCGCTTTCGCTCCGAGCGCCCGATAGTGTTCGCGGCCCTGTGCGGTTTCGTGGTCGCCCTGCTCGGCGTTTCCACCGGCCTGACCTGGGGTACGGGCTATGCTCCGGCGCGGCAGCTCATTCTGGGCGAAGATCTGCCCTTATGGCTCGCTCCGGCCAAGTTCGTTGCGACCCTCGTCACCACCGTTTCGGGGATACCGGGCGGCATATTCGCGCCGTCGCTGGCCACCGGGGCGAGCTTCGGGGAAATATTGCGCTGGATCTTTCCGGGGCAACCGGCCAGCGCCATCGTGCTGATGGGAATGGCAGCCTATTTCACCGGCGTGGTGCGGGCGCCGCTGACTGCGGTCATCATCATCACCGAAACCACCGGCACGAGGGGGTTCATGTTGCCGCTGCTCGGCGCGGCGCTGGTCGCCGACAATACGGCCCAGCTTCTGTGCAAGGAAAGGCTCTATCACGGCCTTGCCCGCTCTTTCATGCCGGAAAGCGGAAAATGATCCGGCGCGGCGCGGCATGGCTTGGCGCGGCGATGATATGGATTGCCATAGCGGCGCTGCTGGCGGCGACCTTCGTTCCGGCCTTTCTCGACCGTATTTATTATGAGGGGCCGCATAGCGACCATTATGACGGCGCGCATTTCGAAAACCCGGATGGAGAGATCAGCTTTCCCGTGCCGCCGGGCGTAAAGGCACGGCGGGGTAATTTGCTCACCCGCTTCATCCTCGACGGAGAGGACCGGCCCGCATGGCCCGACCATGTCGCGGTGAAGCGGGACAAGCCGCCCGGGCGGATCGAGGGCCATGCGATGCGCGCGACATGGGTCGGCCATGCGACGGTGCTGATTCAGACTGCCGGACTCAATATTCTTACCGACCCGATCTGGTCGGATTATGCCAGTCCCTTTCCCGGTGTCGGGCCGAAGCGGGTGGCGGAGCCCGGCATCGCCTTTGACGACCTGCCGAAGATCGACATCGTCGTCGTCAGCCATAATCATTATGATCATATGGACCTGCCGACCCTGAAGCGCCTTTGGAAACGGGACCGGCCGCTGATCGTCACCAGCCTCGGCAATGATGTCATCCTGCGCGGCGCGGGTGTGGAGGCAAAAGCGCTGGACTGGGGAGGTGCGGTCGGCGTCAAGGGCGCGATCGTGCATGTGATCCGCAACCATCACTGGTCGAGCCGCTGGGGAAGGGACCGCAATCGCGCGCTCTGGTCCGCCTTCCTGATCGAGACGGCGGGCGGGAATATCTTCTTTGCGGGCGATACCGGCGCCGGGGATTTTAACTGGCCCGGGCAAGCCCGGGAATATGGTCCGGTCCGGCTTGCGATGATCCCGATCGGCGCCTTCCGCTTCTACCCCGGGCAGATGGAGACAAGCTCCCATATCGGCCCGGAGCAGGCGGTGGAATTATTCGGCAGGCTGGGCGCGATACAGGCGATCCCGATCCACTGGGGTACGATCCGCCTGTCCAATGAAGGGTGGGATACACCGCCCAAAATGCTTGATATCTATGCGCGGTGTGCCGGGCTGGCTTCGGATCGTTTCCGCGCGCGCCGGATCGGTGAAGCGATCATGGTGCCGGACAAGGCGGCTCCTGCCGTGCGTCCGGACGCAAAGGCGCTGGCCGATTGTGCTCCCGGTTCCGTGGCGCTGGCGGCGCTGAAATAGGCCATTTTCTTTCGACATCGGGTGCTCACCCGGTTTCGTGGCGGATAATCCTCCAAATCCATGCTTTCCGGGCCGCCTGCTCTCGACAGCGGGAGCGGCGGCCGTCATGTAGGGCAAAGGGACTGGGTCTGGTTCCATAAATCGGGGGAAATCAGGTGATTGCGACGGTGGCGACGGTCGCCTATCTCGGGCTGGAAGCCCGCGCGGTCGAGGTGCAATGTCAACTCGTCTCGGGGCTTCCCAATTTCATCATCGTCGGGCTCGCCGACAAGGCTGTGACCGAAAGCCGGGAGAGGGTGCGCAATGCGCTGGCCGCGATCGGGCTTGCGCTGCCGCCCAAGCGGATCACCGTCAATCTTTCGCCCGCCGATTTGCCCAAGGAGGGGTCCCATTATGATCTGCCGATCGCGCTCGCGGTGCTGGGGGCGATGGGCGTGGTCGATGTCGAGCAGCTTTCCCATCATGTCGTGGTTGGCGAGCTGGGGCTGGATGGACGGATCGCGCCCAGCCCCGGCGTGCTGCTGGCGGCGCTGCATGCGGGGGAGCGCGACAGGGGGCTGATCTGCCCGGCGGCGCAGGGGGGCGAAGCCGCCTGGGCGGGCAATGTCGAGGTGATCGCCGCGCCTGCGCTGATCGGGTTGCTCAATCATCTGAAGGGTACGGCGATTCTGGCGCCCCCGGTGCCGGGTGAGGTGAGTGAGCGCGCTGCCGGACCTGATTTGCGACAGGTCCGCGGGCAGGAAGGGGCGAAGCGCGCTCTGGAAATCGCGGCCGCAGGTGGTCACAATATGCTGATGGTCGGGCCGCCGGGTGCGGGTAAGTCATTAATGGCTGGCTGCCTGCCGGGGATATTGCCGGATCTCAGTCCGGCGGAAGCGCTGGAAGTCTCGATGATCGCCAGTGTGGCCGGGATGCTGGAGGGCGGGCGCATGACGCGGGCGCGGCCTTTTCGTGCCCCGCATCATAGTGCATCAATGGCGGCGTTGACCGGCGGGGGACTGCGGGTGAAGCCCGGCGAGATCAGCCTTGCCCATTGTGGTGTGCTGTTTCTCGACGAATTGCCGGAGTTTCAGCGGGTGGTGCTCGATTCGCTGCGCCAACCGCTCGAAACCGGAGAGGTGACGGTGGCCCGCGCCAACGCCCATGTCACCTTCCCGGCACGGGTGCAGTTGATCGCCGCAATGAATCCGTGCCGGTGCGGCCATTTGGGCGACGCCTCGCTTGCCTGTTCGCGCGCGCCGCGATGCGGTGCCGATTATCGTGGCAAGCTGTCGGGGCCGTTGCTGGACCGGATCGATCTGCATGTCGATGTGCAGGCGGTCAGCGCGGCGGACCTGATGTTGCCGCCTGCGGCGGAGGGATCGGAACAGGTGGCCGGACGGGTCGCTGCGGCGCGGGCAATCCAGCATCGGCGTTATGCCGAGAGGGATGGGGGGCGTACCAATGCCGAAGCGGGAGGCGAAGTGCTGGACGAAGTGGCCGCCCCGGATGAGGCCGGAAGGCGATTGCTTGCCGATGCTGCGGTTGCGATGAAATTGTCGGCACGCGGATATACGCGCGTTTTGCGGGTGGCGCGAACTATCGCCGACCTGTCTGGAGAAGATGATGTTCGTCGCATCCATATCGCTGAGGCTCTCAGCTACAGGCCATAGTAAATAATTGATATTAAACAATAATATATTAATTTTACCGCCTGGGCGATGCGGTGCATGTGCAGCTATTGTCGTCGGCAGGTTGCGTTATGTGCAATCATCGCTCTGTCTTTTGCGATTGTGGCCTGCATTGCGGTGCAGCATTCATAAGGTGATAAAGAAAAAACAGGGTGTTTGTCTGGCATTCAAATGAGGAGATTCTTATGCGAATGCTGTCTGTTCTTGCCGTTCTCGCCGCCCCCGTTGCGGTTGCTTTTGCTTCCCCGGCGCTTGCCAAGGATGAAGAAAAAGGCTCCTTCGAGCATGGTGGCTATACCTATGTGTACAAGGTTCAGCAGCAGGGTTCGGCCCAGCTGATTTCCGGCCGCCGCTATCCGGGTGCGACACCTTTCTCGCTGCGCGTGCGCAATGGTGAGGTTTCCGGTACCTCCAACGGCATGTCGGTGAACTTCAACGTGTCCGAAGCCGCCGGTGCCGCCGCTGATGCGAAGCCGGTCGAAATCAGCATGCGTTGATATTGGTCCGGTAACGACCTGCTCCATCGGGTGTGAGGTCGTTATTATAGGGACATGTTGCGGGGCGGGCCTTTGTGGTGCCGCCCCGAAACATGTCTGGCGTCGTGTTTTTCGGGGCGGATAGAAATATGCGCCGAATCGGGCAATCTCTGCAGGAGCTTCTGACTTGTCTGTTGGATCGCTGACCCTGCAAAATAATAAGACATTGCCGCGCAGTCCTGTGCTGGTGCATTATGCCTCGTAACGGGCAGGGAGGCCGGATATGGATTGGATGCTTTTACCGCTGAAGCGCTATGCCGAATTTTCCGGGCGGTCGCGACCCAGAGAATATTGGATGTATGTTCTGTTCCTGTTTCTTTGCATGACGGGGCTGACCATTGTTGAACGCATGTTCGGCCTCGGCATCAGCCATGAATGGGCGTATCGCAATGGCTGGAATCTGGGCGCCGGAGCCAGTCATCAGGGTGGGCCGTTAATCGGCCTGTTTGCGCTTGGTACGTTCATTCCGTCGCTGGCTGTGGCAGTCCGGCGGTTGCACGACAGCAATCGGTCGGGCTGGTGGTTGCTGCTGGCCTTCTTCCCGGTCATCGGCACGCTGTGGCTGTTCATTCTGATGATTATCGGCGGAACGAGGGGCCCCAATTGTTTTGGGCCCGATCCGGTTGAGCCCCCGCCTCTCTGACCAGCTTTATTCTATTCTGACGGCTCGAAATCGAGGTTGGTTCGCGCTGCGAGGGGGCTATCGGGCGTCGATCCTGCCTGTCTCAGGCCGATGCGCCGGTATCCCCGCTTATCAGCTTCAGGTCGGCTCCCCCCTGAGAGCCGCTCTGATGGCTGAAACGACCATCGACCTGCGCGCCCTGAGCGACCGATATGCTTTCATAGCTGATGTCGCCGGTAATGCGGGCGCCGGCTTCGATGATCAGCTCACCGGCGTGGACAGCGCCCTCGACATGCCCTGCAAGGCGGGCCGATTTGGCGTTGATCTGTCCCTTGATATGGCTGCCCTGGCCTTGCACCAGCCCGGTACAGCTGATGTCGCCTTCGACCCGGCCGTCAATATGAAGGTCGACCGAGGCCCGGATGTCGCCGGTAATCACCACATCGGCGCCAATGATGGAGAAGGTCGCCGATCGGGCGCCGTTAGCCATTTTCGTCGGATGTCTGGGGGGTGACCCGGGCGAAACGTTGTTTCGCGATTTGCTGGACCTTGAGAACATCGTCCTTCACCTCGAGGAAGCGGCGGGGGTTGATGGGATTGCCGTTGAAGCGGACTTCGAAATGCAGGTGGGTGCCGGTCGAACGCCCGGTTGAGCCCATGCGGCCGATCGCGGTTCCGCGCGGCACCTGCTGTCCCGGGCGTACGCCGAAACCGGACAAGTGGGCGTAGCGGGTCATGATGCCATGGCCATGCTCGATCTCGATCACCTTGCCATAGCCTTGACGCTGACCAACGAAGGAAACCCGTCCTGCGGCTGCGGCGAGGATCGGCTGGCCGTAATTGCCGCGAAAATCGAGTCCGGCATGAAATGCCGCGTGGCCGTTGAAGGGGTCGCGGCGATAGCCATAGGAGCTGGTGAGCATCGGGCTGGCGGTTGGGCGGCCTGACGGAATCGATACCAGCCCATGCTCAAGCGCATTGAGCCGCGCAAGCGCTCCGGCCAGATCGCTCAGGGCGTCATCGTCGGGGGCATCGCCTTTGGCCCAGGGGGTGAACGGGCCGCCCTGCGCCGTTTTTCTGTCGACGCGCGCCAGGATTTGCTCCGGCTTCAGCCCGAAACTGCGAATCGCGGCCTCAACGCGGGCCGAGCGTTGATTGACGAGCGAAGCCAGGTGTCGGGCGAAGCGGGTCTGGCGTTCTTCTACCGAGCGCAGTGCGGTGGTGCCGGGCGAGACCATGCTGATCTTCTCACCATCCGGACTTTCGCCGTCATTTTTGAGGGTTTTGGCGTCCGGGGCGCCAACCACCGGCGTCTCCTCAATGGTGCCGCCGAACTGGCTGCGGATCATATCATCGAGCAGGTCCTGCCGTCGGTCGAGATCGGCGGCGATGTCTCCGATGGAGCGTTTATAGGCATCGACCTTGCGGGCTTCCGCCGCGACGCTCTGCGCGCGCGCATCCATCGCCGCGCGATCGCCGGCGACACTGACCTGGTTCCAGGCCATGGTCAGCGTGACGATCAGCCACCCCAGAAACAGCGCCGCGCCCAACAGAACCGCACTGACCTGAATCGGAGTACTGATGCGAAGGAAACGGACTTGCCCGTGAGACCGGAAGAAGATCTCTTTTTCCGCAAAGATTTTTTTCAGCCGCTCTTTCCACGGAGCGGACATCATCCTGCCGTTGACTGCCACTGCGACCCCAATATTTATTTTTGGCCCCCACGCCGAGTGGTGCGCCTACCAGAGTAGTTTCGCCGAATCGAATCCGGGGGACGAAAGACGGGCGAGTCGAGCCGACCGCACGATGAAATGCATTTTTCTTTGCATTATGTGACAAATGTCACGCCGGATAACGGACGCGAATCGGAATGCTGCGCCTGCGAAGCGCGCGCACAATGCTGCTGTTTTGTCGGGCGGGGATCAGAAGGGTGCGACATAATTGGCGGCGGGCCGGGATAGGCGACTCGCGCAGGCGGACTCGGCGGGTAACGGTCTTGAGGCGCTACCCGAAAAGGGCGAGCGGTTTCGAATGCCCTGCCGCACGCCTGTCCCCGGCGCGGCTTGTCGCCATGCTTGACCGGAGAATGGTGCGCCGCTATAGGGCGGCCTGCCTTGCGGCCAGTAGTTGGGAATCGCGGCTTCCAATACGGAATCGATGATACCGAAATGCGATAAGCGGGCACATTTGAGCTTGAACATTGCCGACTGTTTCTTCCCGGTCCGGGGGGTCGATTCGACCGCCGGGGCCGTTGCTGTTGCAAAAAGACAGCGCGGGCGGGAGTGGTCCGGTAAAGTAACTATGCAAAGGTGAAGGGCTTCATGCCGACTATCAATCAGTTGGTCCGTAAGGGCCGTGTACCGCAGAAGGCCAAGAGCAAGGTCCCTGCAATGGAGCAGAATCCGCAGAAGCGCGGCGTCTGCACCCGTGTTTACACCACCACCCCGAAAAAGCCGAACTCGGCGCTTCGTAAAGTGGCCAAGGTTCGCCTGACCAACCAGCGCGAAGTCATCAGCTATATTCCGGGTGAGGGCCACAACCTGCAGGAGCACAGCGTTGTGCTGATTCGTGGCGGCCGTGTGCGCGACCTTCCCGGTGTGCGCTACCATGTGCTGCGTGGCGTGCTCGATACGCAGGGTGTCAAGGATCGTAAGCAGAGCCGTTCGAAATACGGCGCGAAGCGTCCGAAGTAAGCAAGGGGAGATAAAGATATGTCACGTCGTCGTCGCCCCGAAAAGCGCGTTATCCTGCCCGATCCGAAGTTCAAGGATGTGGTGCTTTCCAAGTTCATGAACAGCGTGATGCTGGACGGCAAGAAGGCTGTTGCGGAACAGATCGTCTATGGCGCCCTCGACCAGGTCGAGACCAAGGCCAAGAAAGACCCGATCGCGATGTTCCACGATGCGCTGAACAATGTGAAGCCGGGTATCGAGGTCCGCAGCCGCCGCGTCGGTGGTGCCACCTATCAGGTTCCGGTAGAGGTTCGCCCCGAGCGTGCGCAGGCGCTGGCCATTCGCTGGCTGATCGCGGCGGCCCGCAGCCGTAGCGAGACCACCATGGCTGCCCGTCTCTCGGGAGAGCTTATGGATGCTGCGAACAACCGCGGCAACGCGGTCAAGAAGCGCGAAGATACGCACCGCATGGCGGAAGCGAACCGCGCCTTCTCACACTATCGCTGGTAATCGAACAATGGTGGCCGGGGCAGTAATGTCCCGGCTGCTTCCTTACCCCAGACGCAACCGCCCCCGGCATGCGCCGGTTCCGGCAACGGAGTTAAGATCATGGCACGCAGCCATCCGCTCGAACGCTATCGCAATTTCGGCATCATGGCGCATATCGACGCCGGTAAGACCACGACGACCGAGCGTATCCTTTATTATACCGGTAAATCCTACAAGATCGGCGAAGTGCATGACGGCGCCGCGACGATGGACTGGATGGAGCAGGAGCAGGAGCGTGGTATCACCATCACCTCTGCTGCGACGACCTGTCTGTGGAAGGCCGAAGAGGGTAAAGGTCCCGAGCATCGCCTGAACATCATCGACACCCCGGGGCACGTCGACTTCACGATTGAAGTCGAGCGTTCGCTGCGTGTGCTCGACGGCGCGGTTGCTGCGTTTGACGGTGTGGCCGGTGTTGAGCCGCAGTCGGAAACCGTGTGGCGTCAGGCGGACAAGTACAAGGTGCCGCGGATGTGCTTCATCAACAAGCTCGACCGTACCGGCGCCAATTTTTATTATTGCGTGCAGACGATCATCGATCGCCTCGGTGCGACTCCGGCGGTGCTATACCTGCCGATCGGCGCGGAGAGCGATTTCGTCGGTCTGGTCGACCTTATCAACGAGCGTTCGATCATCTGGAAGGATGAGAGCCTGGGCGCCGAGTTCTCCTATGGCGAAATCCCGGCCGATCTGGCCGATAAGGCTGCTGAATATCGCGAAAAGCTGGTTGAGCTTGCTGTTGAGCAGGACGACGCGGCGATGGAAGCCTATCTCGAAGGCAATTTGCCCGATGTCGCCACGCTGAAGAAGCTGATCCGCAAGGGTACGTTGAACCAGTCGTTCGTGCCGGTGCTTTGTGGGTCGGCATTCAAGAATAAGGGTGTGCAGACGCTGCTTGATGCGGTTGTCGACTTCCTGCCGTCGCCGCTCGACATTCCTGATGTTCAGGGCATCAATCCCGACACGGAAGAGCCGGACAGCCGTCCGACCTCCGATTCGGCGCCGCTTTCGATGCTGGCGTTCAAGATCATGAACGACCCGTTTGTCGGTTCGCTCACCTTCGCCCGCATCTATTCGGGCACCCTGACCAAGGGCAGCTATCTGAACTCGGTCAAGAACAAGAAGGAAAAGGTCGGTCGTATGCTGCTCATGCATGCGAACAGCCGTGAAGATATCGATGAGGCCTATGCGGGTGACATCGTGGCTCTGGCGGGTCTGAAGGAGACGACGACCGGTGACACGCTGTGCGCCGAGCGTCAGCCGATCATTCTTGAACGCATGGAATTCCCCGAGCCGGTTATCGAGCTGTCGGTGGAACCGAAGACCAAAGCCGACCAGGAAAAGATGGGCATCGCGCTCAACCGTCTGGCCGCCGAGGATCCGTCCTTCCGCGTTTCGACCGACCACGAATCGGGCCAGACCATCATCAAGGGCATGGGCGAACTTCACCTCGACATTCTCGTCGATCGTATGAAGCGCGAGTTCAAGGTTGAGGCGAACGTCGGTGCACCGCAGGTCGCCTATCGCGAATATCTCTCGAAGAAGGTCGACATTGACTATACCCACAAGAAGCAGTCGGGTGGTTCGGGTCAGTTCGGTCGCGTCAAGGTTACCGTCATTCCCGGTGAGCGTGGTTCGGGCTTCCAGTTCTTCGACGAGATTAAGGGCGGAAATATCCCGCGCGAATATATCCCGTCGGTGGAGAAGGGGTTCCGCGAGACGGCCGAGACCGGCAGCCTGATCGGCTTTCCGATCATCGACTTCGAAGTGCACCTGACCGACGGCGCCTATCACGATGTCGACTCGTCGGCTCTGGCGTTCGAAATCTGTGCCCGCGGTGCGATGCGCGAAGCGGCTCAGAAGGCTGGGATCAAGCTGCTCGAGCCGATCATGAAGGTCGAGGTCGTGACTCCGGAGGAATATCTGGGCGACGTCATCGGCGACATGAACAGCCGTCGCGGCCAGATTCAGGGCACCGACAGCCGTGGTAATGCGCAGGTTGTCGAGGCGATGGTCCCGCTGGCCAATATGTTCGGCTATGTGAACCAGTTGCGTTCCTTCACCCAGGGGCGTGCAAACTACTCGATGATCTTCTCGCACTATGATGAAGTGCCGCAGAATGTCGCCGACGAAGTGAAGGCGAAGATGGCCTGACCCATGCTGCCGACGGGGGCGGCGTGCCGTCCCCGAAAAAGCTGCAAAACGGGCTGGCATTATCGAAATTTACTGCTATGAGCGCCACTTCGCGAGGCGCCTCATGGCTGTCGAAGCAGATTTGGACAAGAAGAGGTAGGAAATGGCTAAGGCTAAATTTGAGCGGACGAAGCCGCACTGCAATATCGGCACCATCGGTCACGTCGACCACGGCAAGACCACGCTGACCGCGGCGATCACCAAGGTTCTGGCGGAAACCGGCGGCGCGACCTTCACCGATTACGCCAACATCGACAAGGCTCCCGAAGAGCGCGAGCGCGGCATCACCATTTCGACCGCGCACGTCGAATATGAAACCGAAGCGCGTCACTATGCACACGTCGACTGCCCCGGTCACGCTGACTATGTGAAGAACATGATCACCGGCGCCGCGCAGATGGACGGTGCGATCCTCGTTGTGAACGCTGCCGACGGCCCGATGCCGCAGACCCGCGAGCACATCCTGCTTGCCCGTCAGGTCGGCGTGCCGGCTCTGGTCGTGTTCATGAACAAGGTCGACCAGGTCGACGATCCGGAAATTCTCGAACTGGTTGAGCTCGAAATTCGTGAGCTGCTTTCCAGCTACGATTTCCCGGGTGACGAAATTCCCATCATTGCCGGTTCGGCGCTCGCCGCTCTGGAAGGTCGTGACGACGCAATCGGCAAGGACAAGATCACGGAGCTGATGGCTGCGGTCGACGCCTATATCCCGCAGCCGGCCCGTCCGATCGACAAGCCGTTCCTGATGCCGATCGAAGACGTGTTCTCGATCTCGGGTCGTGGTACCGTTGTCACCGGCCGTGTCGAAACCGGCATTGTGAAGGTTGGTGAGGAAGTCGAGATCGTTGGTCTCAAGGACACCAAGAAGACCACTGTCACCGGCGTTGAAATGTTCCGCAAGCTGCTCGATCAGGGTGAGGCTGGCGATAACATCGGTGCGCTGTTGCGTGGTGTTGGTCGTGACGACGTTGAGCGCGGTCAGGTTCTCTGCAAGCCCGGCTCGATCACTCCGCACACCGAGTTCGAAGCTGAGGTTTACGTGCTGTCGAAGGACGAGGGTGGCCGTCACACGCCGTTCTTCGCCAACTATCGCCCGCAGTTCTACTTCCGCACCACGGACGTTACCGGCGAAGTCGTTCTTCCCGAGGGCACCGAGATGGTTATGCCGGGCGACAATGTGAAGCTGGGCGTGAAGCTGATCGCTCCGATCGCGATGGATCCGGGTCTGCGCTTCGCTATTCGCGAAGGTGGCCGTACCGTCGGTTCGGGGGTTGTCAGCGCGATCTCCAAGTAATATAGGCAACGAGCCGCGCGGGTCGGATGATTCGCGCGGCTTGATTTTTTCGCTGCCTCGGTCTGGTGATCCTTTTAGAGTTGATCGCTGGATTTCCTGAAAGGGAAGTGGGGTGGCTTTTGTTTTTGGCTCTTTCGCATCGGTAAGTTGGACATGGAAACGCAGAATATTCGCATTCGCCTTAAAGCCTTTGATCACCGTGTGCTCGATCAGGCGACCGGCGATATCGCTGACACGGCTCGCCGCACCGGCGCCCTTATTCGCGGTCCTATTCCGCTGCCGACGCGTATCGAAAAGTTCACGGTCAACCGTGGTCCGCATATCGATAAGAAGAGCCGCGAGCAGTTTGAGGTCCGCACCTACAAGCGTATGCTTGACATTGTGCAGCCGACACCGCAAACGGTCGACGCGCTGATGAAGCTGGATCTTGCTGCCGGCGTGAACGTCGAGATCAAGCTCGCTTAAGGGCTGAGCGAATAAGGGATACCGCACGGGCTTTATTGTAAGCCAATCGTGGTCCTGGTCCCCCGTCGCTTCTCTTTTATGGAGGGGCATCCAACCCGGACGGGGTGATCTTTTAGCTTTGGGTTGGCCGCGGCGGAGTTTCCGTTGCGGTTTTTTCGTTGGATACGCCCGTCGGCGTTCCCCTGTTGGGATTGGTGGCGGGCCTCTGTTGGGAGGTTTGATCATGCGGACAGGCGTGATCGCGAAGAAAGTCGGAATGACTCGCCTCTTCCAGGAGGACGGGCGGCATGTGCCGGTTACCGTTCTTGCTCTGGAGGGCAACCAGGTCGTTTCGCGCCGCGAGATTGAAAAAGACGGCTATGTCGCCGTTCAGTTGGGTGCTGGTGTTGCGAAGGCGAAGAATGTCGCCAAGCCGCAGCGTGGTCATTTTGCCAAGGCTGAGGTTGAGCCCAAGGCTCTGGTCGCCGAGTTCCGCGTCGCTGAAGATGCGCTGCTCGATGTCGGCGCTGAAATCTCTGCCGATCATTTTGTAGCCGGCCAGTTCGTCGATGTCACCGGCCATACCCAGGGTAAGGGTTTTGCCGGTGCGATGAAGCGCTGGGGCTTCGGCGGTATGCGCGCCACGCACGGTGTGTCGATCAGCCACCGTGCTCATGGTTCGACCGGTAACCGTCAGGATCCGGGTCGCGTCTTCAAGAACAAGAAGATGGCCGGCCATATGGGCGACCGTCAGCGTACCCAGCAGAACCTTGAAATCGTTCGTACTGATGTCGAGCGGGATCTGCTTTTCGTTAAGGGCAGCGTTCCGGGCTCCAAGGGGACCTGGCTGCTGGTGAGCGACGCCGTGAAGGTGAATCGTCCCGCCGACGTGCCCTATCCGGCCAGCCTGAAGGCTGTCGCCAATTCCAATGACAGTGCTCCCGTCGAGGCGCCGGCTGAAGAAGCTGCGGCTCCGGAAGCCACCGAAGGCCAGGAGGGCTAAGCCATGAAGGTTGAAGTCAAAACCCTGGACGCCGGCAAGGCTGGTGATGTCGAGCTGAACGATGCCGTTTTCGGTATCGAGCCGCGTGCGGACATTCTTCACCGCGTTGTGACCTGGCAGCTCGAAAAGCGCCGTGCTCCGGCTCGCGCTACCCGCGAACGTTCGGACGTCGCCCGTTCGGGTAAGAAGTTCGGTCGTCAGAAGGGCGGCGGTACCGCTCGTCACGGCGATCGTCGCGCCCCGGTGTTCATCGGCGGTGGTAAGGCGCACGGTGCCCGTGCCCGTACTTTCGGTCATGAGCTGAACAAGAAGGTTCGTGCGCTCGGCCTGAAGATGGCTCTCTCGGCCAAGGCTAAGGGCGGTGCGCTTACCGTGCTTGATAATCTTGATGTCAAGGACGGTAAGACTAAGGCTCTGGCCGGTCAGCTCGAGAAGTTGGGCCTGAACAAGGCGCTGTTCATCGACGGCGACGCGATCAACGTCAGCTTCGCCAAGGCTTCGTCCAACCTGGTGGGCATAGATGTCCTGCCCGCGGTCGGCGCCAATGTGTACGACATTCTGCGCGCTGACGTGCTGGTCCTGACCCGCGCCGCCGTGGAAAAGCTGGAGGCTCGCTTCAATGGCTAAAAATCAGGCAGCGGCCGTGGATATCCGTCATTATGACGTGATCCTCGCCCCTCACATCACCGAGAAGGCGACGCTTCTTTCCGAGAATAACGCCGTGGTCTTCAAGGTGGCGGGTGACGCCACCAAGCCGGAGATCAAGGCCGCGGTGGAAGCGCTGTTCGGCGTGACCGTGAAGGGCGTGAACACCATTGTCCAGAAGGGCAAGGTGAAGCGTTGGAAGGGCAAGCCCTATACGCGCAGCGATTTCAAGAAAGCGATCGTCACGCTGGCCGAAGGTCAGTCGATTGACGTGACCGGCACGATCTGAGGCGAGGCAGGATCATGGCACTTAAGCACTATAATCCGACCAGCCCGGCGCAGCGCGGTCTGATCCTTGTCGACCGCTCGCACCTGCATAAGGGCAAGCCCGTCAAGGCTCTGACCGAAGGCAAGCGCAAGACCGGTGGGCGTAACAATAAGGGGCATGTGACCTCGCGCGGTATCGCCGGTGGTCACAAGCAGCGCTATCGCATCATCGACTTCAAGCGTCGCAAATGGGACGTTGAAGGCACGGTGGAGCGTCTGGAATATGACCCCAACCGCACCGCTTTCATCGCACTCGTCAAATATGACGATGGCGAGCTGGCCTATATTCTCGCGCCGCAGCGCCTGTCGCCCGGCGACAAGGTGATCGCCGCGAAGAAGACCGACGTGAAGCCGGGCAATGCGATGGAACTCGGTCAGATGCCGGTTGGCACCATCTGCCACAATATCGAGATGAAGCCGGGCAAGGGTGGCCAGATCGCCCGTTCGGCAGGCACCTATGTGCAGCTCGTCGGTCGTGACCGCGGCATGGTGATCGTTCGCCTCAACTCGGGTGAGCAGCGCTATATCCGTTCCGACTGCATGGGTACCGTCGGTGCGGTTTCGAACCCGGACAACGGTAACACCAATCTCGCCAAGGCCGGCCGTAACCGCTGGCTGGGCCGCCGTCCGCTGACGCGCGGTGTTGCGAAGAACCCGGTCGACCACCCGCACGGCGGTGGTGAAGGCCGGACCTCGGGCGGTCGCCATCCGGTGACCCCGTGGGGCAAGCCGACCAAGGGTGCTCGTACCCGCAACAACAAGGCGACCGACAAGATGATCATCCGGTCGCGTCACGCGAAGAAGAAGAGGTAAGCGATGGCTCGTTCCGTCTGGAAGGGTCCGTTTGTGGACCTGCATCTGCTGAAAAAAGCAGAATCCGCGCAGGAAGCGGGTGGCAAATCTGGCCCGATCAAGACCTGGTCGCGTCGTTCGACCATCCTGCCGCAGTTCGTTGGCCTGACGTTCAACGTCTATAACGGCCGCAAACACGTTCCCGTTTCGGTGAACGAAGACATGGTCGGGCATAAGCTGGGCGAATTCGCGCCGACGCGCTATTTCCCCGGCCACGCCGCCGACAAGAAGGGTAAGCGCTAATGGGCAAGGCAAAAGCTCCCCGTCGCGTAGGCGACAATGAGGCGCTCGCTGTCGGCACCTCGATCCGTGGCTCGGCCCAGAAGCTGAACCTCGTTGCCGCGTTGATCCGTGGCCGCAAGGTTGAAGACGCGCTGAACGTGCTCGCCTTCTCCAAGAAGGCGATGGCGGTCGACGTGCGCAAGGTGCTGGCATCGGCCATCGCCAATGCGGAAAACAACCACAACCTCGATGTCGACGCGCTGGTCGTTGCTGAGGCTTCGGTCGGCAAGGGCATCGTGATGAAGCGCTGGCATGCCCGTGGTCGTGGCAAGTCGACCCGTATCCTGAAGCCGTTCAGCCGGGTTCGGATCGTGGTGCGCGAACAGAGCGAAGCGGAGGCGTAAGTCATGGGTCACAAGAGCAATCCGATCGGTCTGCGTCTTCAGATCAACCGCACCTGGGATAGCCGCTGGTTCGCGGAAGGCCAGGATTATGGCCGTCTTCTGATGGAGGATCTCAAGATCCGCACCTACATCATGAAGAAGCTGCCGCAGGCCGCGATCTCCAAGGTCGTGATCGAGCGTCCGGCCAAGCTGTGCCGGGTTTCGATCTATGCTGCCCGCCCCGGTGTCATCATCGGGAAAAAGGGCGCGGATATCGAAAAGCTGCGCCGCAAACTGGGTGAGATGACATCTTCCGACGTCAGCCTCAACATCGTCGAAATCCGCAAGCCGGAAATCGATTCGAAACTGGTTGCACAGGGCGTCGCCGATCAGCTGGAGCGTCGTATCGCTTTCCGTCGTGCGATGAAGCGCGCGGTGCAGTCGGCGCTGCGTCTGGGCGCTGAGGGCATCAAGATCACCTGCGGTGGCCGTCTTGGCGGCGCAGAGATCGCCCGCGTCGAATGGTATCGCGAAGGCCGCGTTCCGCTGCACACGTTGCGCGGTAATGTCGACTATGCCGAAGCGACCGCCCACACCGCTTATGGCGTTTGCGGTATCAAGGTCTGGATCTTCAAGGGTGAAATCCTTGGTCACGATCCGATGGCCACCGATCGGCTGATGATGGAGGCTCAAACCTCCGGCGTCCGTCCGGCGCATTGAATATAAGAAGGTAATAGCGTCATGCTGCAACCGAAGAAAATGAAGTTCCGCAAGACCTTCAAGGGTCGGATCAAGGGCGATGCCAAGGGCGGTAGCGACCTTAATTTCGGAGCCTATGGTCTGAAGGCCATGGAACCGGAGCGGATCACCGCGCGCCAGATCGAGGCCGCTCGTCGTGCGATCACCCGCCACATTCGCCGTCAGGGTCGCTTGTGGATCCGCGTGTTCCCGGACGTTCCCGTCTCGAAAAAGCCTGCCGAAGTCCGTCAGGGTAAAGGTAAGGGCAGCGTCGAATATTGGGCCGCTCGCGTGAAGCCGGGCCGCATCCTGTTTGAGCTGGACGGTGTTCCTGGCCCGCTCGCCGCCGAAGCTTTTTCGCGCGCTGCGATGAAGCTCCCCATCAAGACCAAGGTCGTGGCTCGTCTGGGCGACACCTCGCATCTGGGAGGCGAATAATGGTCAAGGTCATCGATCTCCGCACCAAGACTGACGATGAATTGTCGGTTGAGCTTGCCAATCTGAAAAAGGAGCAGTTCAACCTGCGCTTTCAGGCGGCAACCAACCAGCTTGAAAAGTCGAGCCGGGTTCGCGAGGTGCGCCGCACTATCGCCCAGATCAAAACGCTGCAGGGCGAACGCGCCCGCGCCGCGAAATAAGGAAGGAAGCAACTATGCCCAAGCGCGTGCTGACGGGAACAGTGGTTTCCGACAAGGGTGATAAGACGGTTGTGGTTCGCGTTGAGCGTAAGGTGAAGCACCCGCTCTACGGTAAGATCATTCGCCGTTCGAAGAAATATCACGCTCATGATGAGGCCAATGCCTATCATGAGGGTGAAACCGTCCGTATCGAGGAGACGGCGCCGATCTCGAAGCTCAAGACCTGGAAGGTCGTCGAGCGGGTGGATACGCACAAGTCCCCCGAACAGGCGGCCTGAGCGAGAAGATTTTCGGAACTACCGGGCGTTTGACCCGGCAAGCCAGATGAGAAGGAACCGGATCCATGATCCAGATGCAATCCAATCTTGAGGTCGCCGATAACAGCGGCGCCAAGCGCGTTCAGTGCATCAAGGTGCTGGGCGGCTCGAAGCGGCGCGTCGCCGGCGTGGGCGACGTGATCGTCGTCTCCGTCAAGGACGCGCAGCCCAAGGGGCGCGTGAAGAAGGGTGACGTGCATCGTGCCGTCATCGTGCGCACCGCGAAGGACGTTCGTCGTCCCGACGGCAGCGTCATTCGTTTCGACACCAACGCCGCTGTGCTGGTCGGCAAGAACGAGGAGCCGATCGGCACCCGTATCTTCGGCCCGGTGGTTCGTGAGCTGCGCGCGAAGAACTTCATGAAGATCATTTCGCTTGCTCCGGAGGTGCTGTAATGAGCGCTGCCAAGATCAAAAAGGGTGACACGGTCATCGTGCTCGCCGGCAAGGACAAGGGCCGTTCCGGCGCCGTTCTTCAGGTCTTCCCGAAGGAAGACAAGGTGCTGGTCGATGGCGTCAACGTGCACGCACGTCACCGCAAGCCCGATCAGATGAACCCCCAGGGCGGCATCGATCGCAAGCCTGCGCCGCTGCATATTTCCAACGTCGCGATCGCCGGCAAGGATGGCAAGCCCACCCGCGTCCGGTTCGAGGACCGTGACGGCAAGAAGGTCCGCGTGGCCGTCAAGTCCGGGGAGGTCATCTAATGGCTGACAAATACACTCCTCGCCTGAAGTCCGTCTATGACGAGACGATCATCAAGGCGATGTCCGACAAGTTCGGCTATCAGAATGTGATGCAGATCCCGCGGATCGAAAAGATCACGCTTAACATGGGCGTGGGCGAAGCGACGCAGGACAAGAAGAAGGTCACGTCCGCGGCCGAGGAAATGGAACTGATCGCGGGCCAGAAGCCCGTCATCACCAAGGCGAAGAAGTCGATCGCGCAGTTCAAGCTGCGTGAAGGCATGCCGATCGGCGCGAAGGTTACCCTGCGCCGCGAACGCATGTATGAATTTCTGGATCGCCTGATCACGATCGCCATGCCCCGCATTCGCGACTTCCGTGGCCTGAACCCGAAGTCGTTCGATGGCCGTGGCAACTATGCGTTCGGGATCAAGGAACAGATTATTTTCCCGGAAATCAACTATGACCGCATCGATAAGGTGCGCGGCATGGACATCATCGTCACCACCACCGCTGAGACGGACGACGAAGCGCGCGAACTGCTGCGCCTGTTCGGTTTCCCGTTCCCGGTTGAAGAGGAAAAGCAGGCCGCGTAAGCGCGCCTGCGTTAAGGAAGGAAGAGAACTTAAGTCATGGCGAAACTGAGTTCGATCAACAAGAATGAGCGTCGCAAGAAGCTGGTCAAGAAATATGCCGGCAAATATGCGAAGCTGAAGGCCATGGCGGCCGACACCACGCTCGATGATACCGAGCGTTTGATCGCGCGCCTGAAGATGGCCGAAATCCCGCGTAACGGCAACCCGACCCGTATTCGCAACCGTTGCGAGCTGACCGGCCGTCCCCGTGCCTATTACCGCAAGTTCCGCCTCTGCCGCGTGCAGCTGCGCGATCTGGCCAACAAGGGCCTGATCCCCGGCGTCACCAAGTCGAGCTGGTAAGGATAATATATCATGGCATTGACCGATCCTCTGGGTGATATGCTCACCCGCATCCGCAACGGCCAGCAGGCCCGCAAGGACAGCGTCACGACCCCGGCTTCGAAGCTGCGCGCCCATGTGCTCGACGTGCTTCAGCGTGAGGGCTATATTCGTGGTTACAGTGAGGAAGCGCTGGGCAAGCATCCCGGCCTTCGCATCGAACTGAAATATTTCGAGGGCGAGCCCGCGATCAAGCATGTCGCGCGCGTTTCCAAGCCTGGCCGTCGCGTCTATTCCGGCAGCAAGGAACTGCCGGTTGTGCGTAACGGCCTCGGCATCACCATTGTTTCGACGCCCCGCGGCGTTCTCTCCGACGCCGAGGCGCGTGAGCAGAATGTCGGCGGCGAAGTTCTGGCGGAGGTGTTCTGATGAGCCGTACCGGAAAGAAGCCGGTCAGCATTCCGGCAGGCGTAACCGCCACCGTCGCAGACGGTCAGGTTTCGATGAAGGGGCCCAAGGGCAGCCTGTCGATGCCGATGGCTGACGAAGTGACCTATGAGCTGGAGGGTGACAAGCTCACCATCGCTCCGGCGAATAATGGCAAGCGCGCCCGGTCCTTCTGGGGCATGCAGCGGACGCTGATCCAGAATCTGGTTACCGGCGTGACCGAAGGCTACACCAAGGTGCTGGAAATCACCGGTGTCGGCTATCGTGCGACCGCGCAGGGCAAGACGCTGAAGCTGCAGCTCGGCTACAGCCATGATGTCGACTATGCGGTGCCCGAGGGCATCGAGATCAAGACCCCGGATAACACCACGGTCGAGATCAGCGGGATCGACAAGCAGAAGGTCGGTCAGGTCGCTGCCGAAATTCGTCGCTGGCGCAAGCCGGAGCCCTATAAGGGCAAGGGTATCAAATATCGCGGTGAGTATATCTTCCGCAAAGAAGGCAAGAAGAAGTAAGCCATGGCGAAACTCTCTCTCTTCGAACGGCGCCGTCGCCGTGTTCGCACCGCCCTCAAGGCTCGCGCCGGTGGACGTCCCCGCTTGTCGATTCATCGCTCGGGCCGGCATATTTATGCTCAGGTCATCGACGATGCGCAGGGGCACACCGTTGCCGCCGCGTCGACTCTGGACAAGGAGGTTCGCGGTCAGGCGGGCTCCAACTCCGCCGCGGCTGCCGAAGTCGGCAAGCGTATCGCTGCCGCTGCCACCAAGGCCGGCGTCACCAAGGTCGTGTTCGATCGCGGCGGTTTCCTGTTCCATGGCCGCGTGAAGGCGCTGGCCGATGCTGCCCGTGAAGGCGGGCTGGAGTTCTGATATGGCCGATGAAGTGAACGTCGAAGCCGGCGCTGCCGGCGCTCCCGAAGCCGAAGGTCGCGGCGGTCGTCGCGGTCGCGGCGGTGATCGCAACCGGGGTGAGCGGGGCGGCCGCGGTCGTCGCGACGATCGCCGCGCCCAGGAAGATCAGGGCGAAGAGCTGATCGAGAAGCTGGTCCATATCAACCGCGTCAGCAAGACCGTGAAGGGCGGTAAGCGCTTCGGTTTCGCCGCGCTTGTCGTCGTTGGCGACGGCAAGGGCCGGGTTGGTTTCGGTCACGGCAAGGCGCGCGAAGTGCCTGAAGCGATCAGCAAGGCGACCGCATCCGCCAAGAAGAAGATGGTTCGCGTGCCGTTGCGCGAGGGCCGGACCCTTCACCATGACGGTCGTGGCCAATTCGGCGCGGGCAACGTCACCGTTCGTTCGGCGCCTGCCGGTACCGGCATCATCGCCGGCGGCCCGATGCGCGCTGTGTTCGAAAGCCTGGGCGTTGCCGACGTCGTGACCAAGTCGGTCGGTACGTCAAACCCCTATAACATGATCCGTGCCACCTTCGAGGCGCTGACCGAGCAGACCAGCCCGAAGTCGGTGGCGCAGCGTCGCGGCAAGAAGGTCGCGGACCTGTTGGGCCGTGGCGGCGCCTCCGTGGAGGTCGCGCAGGCCGAAGCCGAAGCGATTGCGGAGTAACGAACGATGGCGAAAATCAAGATCAAGCAGATCGGTTCGCCGATCCGTCGCCCCGAATCCCAGCGCAAGATCCTGATCGGTCTGGGGCTCAACAAGATGCACCGTGAGGTGGAGCTGGAAGATACGCCCGAAGTTCGCGGCGCGATTGCCAAGCTGCCCCACCTCGTCCAGGTACTGGAAGGCTGATCGGGCAGGGCCGTGAAGCTCTACCGGCTATTGACGGGTCCGGACAATTCCGCCTTTTGTGCGCGGATCGAACGGATGCTGAACAAGGGCTGGGAGCTGCACGGCTCTCCCTCTCTCACTTTTAACGGTGAGATGGTTATTGCCGCACAGGCCATTGTGCGAGAAGCCGAAGGCGACTATGCGGGCTTCGTTTCCCTGAAGGACATGTACCCGGACGATTGACCGCCCGGAAGCGTGCAGGGAAAAAATCAAACAGCGCGAACCAAGCGAAAGCGAGTGCAAGATATGAAACTGAACGAACTCAACGACAATGCAGGCGCCCGCAAGGGCCGTATGCGTGTGGGCCGCGGTATCGGCTCGGGCAAGGGCAAGACCGCTGGCCGCGGCCAGAAGGGTGCGAAGGCACGCTCGGGCGTTTCGATCAACGGCTTCGAAGGCGGTCAGATGCCGCTTCACATGCGCCTGCCGAAGCGCGGCTTCAACAATGTGTTCGCGAAGGATTATGCGGTCGTCAACCTCGGCGCCGTTCAGAAGGCGGTGGATGCGGGCAAGCTCGACGCGTCGGCTACCGTCGACCATGCCGCGTTGAAGGCTGCCGGTCTGGCTCGTGGCGGCAAGGATGGCGTACGCCTGCTTGCGAAGGGCGAGATCAGCGCGAAGCTCAATTTCTCGGTCGCCGGCGCCTCGAAGGGCGCGGTCGAAGCGGTTGACAAGGCCGGTGGGAAGGTCGACGTGATCGTCGTTGTCAGCGCAGCCGACAAGGCCGCTGCGAAAAAGGGCACCGTGAAGAAGGCTGCCAAGGCCTGAGGCTTTAGCCGAACATAGATTATGAAAGCCCCGCACCCGAGAGGGTAGCGGGGCTTTTGCGTAGCTGCATGGCCGTGCGGCATGGGCCCGGCTATCGACTTTGGTAGTATTGCCCCCTTGCGTTGTCGGTTGCAAAGCGCCAACTGCGAAAAGAGATTCGATCCGATGCGCATCCAGCCGGTTCACAGCTGGACGGGAAGGCGCTAGAGGATTTTTTTCGCGCTCGTCCGGGCGCCGGGTTTTGAAGGTATTTGAGAGCAATGGCATCGAGAGCCGATCAACTGGCATCCAATCTGAGCCTCGCCAAATTTGCGCAGGCAACGGAACTGAAGAAGCGGCTCTGGTTTACGCTGGGCGCACTCATCGTATTTCGCTTCCTGAGCTTCGTGCCGCTGCCGGGTATCGACCCTACCGTCCTGTCGCAGCTTTACGCGCAGACTCAGGGCGGGGTGCTCGACATCTTCAACACCTTCTCCGGTGGGTCGTTGCAGCGTATGAGCCTGATTGCGCTGGGGGTCATGCCCTATATTACCGCGTCGATCGTGGTGCAGCTCGCCGCTTCCCTCTCGCCGCAACTGGCGGCGATCAAGAAGGAAGGCGAGAGCGGACGCAAGAAGCTCAACCAATATACCCGTTACGGCACGGTCGGCCTGACGGCGGTGCAGGGTTATTTCATTGCGGTCGGGCTTGAAAGCTTCGGCGCGAGTCAGGGCATGCAGGCGGTCGTTGAACCCGGCATGCTGTTCCGCATTGCCGCCGTCGTCTCGTTGATCGGCGGCACCATGTTCCTGATGTGGCTGGGCGAACAGATCACGTCACGCGGCATCGGCAATGGCGTCTCGCTCATCATCATGGCCGGTATCGTCGCGCAGCTTCCGGTGACGCTGAGCAACCTGTTCCAGTCGGGGCGGGAAGGTTCCATTTCCGGGCTGCTCATTCTCGGTGTGGTGATTCTCTGTCTGGCGCTCATCGCGTTCATTTGCTTCATGGAAAGGGCGCAGCGCCGTGTGCTGATCCAATATCCCAAGCGCCAGACCCGGCAGGGCCTGATGCAGGCGGATCGCAGCCATCTGCCGCTGAAGGTGAATACTGCGGGCGTGATCCCGCCGATCTTCGCCAGCTCATTGCTGCTGATGCCGCTCACCGTGTCCAAATTTGCGGGCAATCAGGTGGCCGGTGAAAGTGTCTGGGGCGATTTCGTGCTGGAGATGAACCAGTGGCTGAGCCACGGCAGCCCGGTCTATATGGCGCTTTACGGCTTCGGTATCGTTTTCTTCTGCTTCTTCTACACGGCACTTGTCTTCAACCCGGAAGAGACCGCCGAAAATCTGAAGAAGAATGGTGGTTTCATTCCCGGCATTCGCCCCGGCAAGAATACGGAAGCCTATCTCGATTATGTGTTGACCCGTATCACGGTGATCGGTGCGGCCTATCTCGCGCTGATCTGTCTGATCCCGGAATATGCGATCGCGCAGGCCGGCATTCCTTTCTATCTGGGCGGTACCAGCCTGCTGATCGTCGTGAACGTGACGGTCGATACGGTTACGCAGATCCAGAGTCATCTGCTCGCTCACCAATATGGTGATCTTATCAAGAAGGCGCGCCTGAAAGGCCGGATGCGCTGATATAATAAGGGAAGACAGGGGATAGTCTCATGAACATCATTTTGCTCGGGCCTCCGGGAGCAGGCAAGGGAACTCAGGCGACGCGTCTGGTGGACGAACGCGGGATGAAGCAGCTTTCCACCGGCGACATGTTGCGCGCCGCGGTCAAGGCGGGAACGCCGGTCGGCCTGCAGGCGAAAGCGGTGATGGAATCGGGCGGGCTGGTTTCGGATGAGATCGTTTCCGGCATTATCGGCGAAGCGCTGGATGCGCTGGACGCAGGCACGGGCGTCATTTTCGACGGCTATCCGCGTACCGAGGCTCAGGCCCATTCGCTCGACGCCCTGCTGGCGGATCGCGGGCGCACGCTGGATCATGTGATCGAACTGGATGTCGATGAGGACGCGCTGGTTGAGCGTATTACCGGGCGTTTCACCTGCGCTAATTGCGGCGAAGGCTATCACGACACGTTCAAGCAGCCCAAGGTTGCAGGCGTATGCGACAAATGCGGCTCGACCGAGTTCAAGCGTCGCGCCGACGATAATGAGGAAACGGTACGGACCCGTATGGCCGAATATCGCGCCAAGACGGCGCCGATCCTGCCGATCTACGAAGCGCGGGGGATCGTGTCCCGCGTCGACGGCATGGCCGATATGGATGATGTGACGAAAGCGATCATGGCCATTCTCGATCGCGGATGAGCAGCGGTCTGTGAAAATAAGGACGGAAGGGCGCTCCTGAGGGGCGCCTTTTCTATTTTGGGGTGATCGGGTTTGTCTGGGAGTGGAGGGTGTCAGTGGGGCGGGCCGCTTCCCGACGAACTGGTCAGCGCAGCACAGCGCTCCACGCATAGCCACGATAGAGGGGGCGATAGTCGATCCTCCGTCCATGACGCTGCGCCGCTTCTTCCAGCACCGGGCGGAGATCCCCGCGCGGGCTGACATGAAACTGACGCAGCCAGGCAAAAAGAGCCGCGCGAAACGGGCGGGGGAGGCGCTCCTGCTGTCCGAAATCGACGATATGCAGTGACCCGCCCGGTGCCAGTGCATCGAGCCCTTCTTCGATCGCGCATTCCCATGCGGGGATCATCGAGAGCGTATAGGAGAAGAAGATGCGGTCGAATTGCCTGTCGGCAAGGGCCGTATTGCTCGCGAAATCGCAGGCATCGGCCTCAACCAGCGCGATCCGCTGATCGAGCTTCTGCCGTGCTATGGAGGCGCGGGCGGTTTCCAGCATGGCCGCGCTGATGTCGAGGCCGGTGAAGCGAGCCGACGGCCAGCGCCGTGCCGCCGCGATCATGTTGCGCCCGGTGCCGCAGCCGACCTCAAGCACCTGGCTGTCCGCTCCGGCGTCGAGCCCGTCGATCAGATGATCCCGGCCCAGCAGATAATATTTGCGGGTGAGATCATAGATATGGCGCTGAAACCGGTAATTGGCATCCATCAGCGCGCCATGGGCATCAGGTGCAGGGGCATTGCGCCGCATCAGCATCACGCGCCCTTGCGTATATAGAGGTGGAAGCCGCCATAAATGGCGGACCGGTCACGCCGGGTGAAATCGAGCGACCGCTCTTCCTGATAGTCCCATTGACCGAGGATCGCGTCGGATACCCGGCCCGGCAGTAGCGTCGGCGCGGCGGCCGTGCGGAAGATCACGCGGGCGCCGGGGCGGCTTGTGCGGGTGATCTCGCTCCAGAGCGCGCCGAGTTGGGCGTCGGTCATCCAGTCCTGAGCATCGAGCAGGGCATAGCGGTCGAAACGGCCTGCTTCATGCCGGGCGAGATAATCGACGAAATTGCAATGGCGGATGGAGGCGCTGTCCAGATGCCGGATCAACGCGTCATGGTTCCCGGCTTCCAGATAGGGGGGCAGCGCTGCATCCGGCATATCGGCATAGCCGCGCCCGAACGCCTGTTGTGCGAAATAATTCTGGCGGATGTCGAAATCGCAGGCGAGTTTTTCGAGCCGCTGGCGCAGTACGCCTGCCATGTCGTCGGCGCTGCCGGAGCAGAGCGCGTCATATTGGGCGGGCGGGATGCCGAGACCGAAGAGCGAGGCGGGTTGTTGTGTCAGCCAGCGCACGAATTTGCGATCGAACAACGGCGCGAGGCGGTGTTCGAAGATCGCGCGCTGTTCTTCGATCGATGTCGCGCTCAACAGTTCGCGGGGATCGATGCGATAGAGACGGGCGACGATATGCGCGGCGGAAATGAACTGGCCGAGCAGACCGCGGGTATAGATGTTCCTGGCGAAGGCGTTGATGCGCTTGCGCCCGATCAGATCCCGCCCTTCCCAATAGCGGATGGTCACATCGTCGAGATGCGGGCGGACATGAGCCTTGTAGGCTGCGATATTGGCCCGCTGGCCCGATTGCGCGAAGAAGCGGTGAAAGGCCTCATGATCGGGCAGGTGCCGGGCGGCCGCGATCTTCAGCCGGCCCAGCGCGACATGGGCGGTGTTGAGATCCACCGCATGGAGCGAGCCTGGCCCGGCGGTGAGGTAGGACAGCATGTTGCATCCGCCACTGGCAATGGTGACGATGTCGCTATCGCCGGAAATCTCCATTGCCTCCATGTCGATCAGCGGATCTTCCCAGATCTGGGCATAGACGAGGCCGCGAAAGGCGAATGCAAAGGCGCGTTCCATCAGGCCTTTGGAACTGAGGTGGCTGTTCTGAAAGACGGCGTCTCCGACGGCGCGGGCCGTCTGCGCACGAGGACGAATGCCGGACATGCGATGGGTTCCCCTTGAGGTCATCCCGGTGCGCTAGCCTGTCGATGTGACGCAGCGATGAAGCTTTGATGTCAGTTCGATGAGCGTCGGTCTGGCCGGGGAGGGGGCGTGCCGGGCGTCAGCGGTTGAGAGGAACCTCTGCGAAGCGCAGCATGTCGGGACGATCGCCGCGTTGATAGGCGACATCCCGGATCATCTGAATCAGTTCGTCCGCATGCTGGACCATGCGCGATTTGTTGAAACATCCGGCGGCGCCGCGTTCCGCAGCCTCGGCGCGGAGGGGGGAGCCTTCGCGCATCAAGGATGACAGCATGATGACGGGGCGGGGTTCCCGTTTCATGATCCTGTCGAGCACGGCCATGCCGTCCATTCCCGGCATGGCGATATCGAGGGTGACGACGTCGGGGTCGGTCTCGCGGATCAGGGCGAATGTCTCCTGCGCATTGCCTGCAATGCCGACGATGCGCAGGCTCGGCTCCCGCTCCAGCAGGACCTCCAGCATGGCGCGGATCGTGACTGAGTCATCGACCACCAATATGGTTGTATATTTCATCCCGATCTCCGTCGCTCCGTCGCGAACCCCGGTATATATAACGGAACGGCCTTTCCGTTTTGCGATCATCTGGTTAACACAGTGTGAATTGGCGGGCTTGCTTGACAGCAGGTTCACGAATCGGTAAGGACCGCCGCTTCCGACACACTTGATGTACGGCGGTGCCATGCAGGCGCCTTGCCGTTCTTTTCGCGTCTCGGGATTACGGAATGTCGCGGCTTGTTCATCCGGAGCCGGTCGCGGCCTGACGCTTTGAGATAGGGAGCTGAGCCAGGCGCCCTGTGGAGCAGGAGTAAAAATTCATGGCACGTATTGCGGGCGTTAACATCCCGACCAACAAGCGCGTTATTATCGCGCTTACCTATATTCATGGTATCGGTCGCAAGACCGCTGTCGACATCGCTACCAAGCTGGGTATCGACCACAGCCGCCGGGTTCAGGATCTCTCGGACGCCGAAGTGCTCCAGATCCGCGAAGCCATTGATGCGGGCTACACGGTCGAAGGCGATCTGCGTCGCGACACCGCGATGAACATCAAGCGCCTGATGGACCTGGCCTGCTATCGCGGTCTGCGTCATCGTAAGGGGCTGCCGGTTCGCGGTCAGCGCACGCACACCAATGCGCGCACCCGTAAGGGCAAGGCGAAGCCGATCGCGGGCAAGAAGAAATAAGAAAATAGTCCGGGGGACTATTTTTATTTTCTTCTCCGCCGGAGGCGTGGCTCCCCAAGCGAGACGCCTCCGTCACACCAGTTTCGAAGTAGGAATATCAGGATATGGCACGGGAACCTCAGCGCATTAAGCGCCGCGAGCGTAAGAACATCTCGGCGGGCGTCGCGCATGTGAATGCCAGCTTCAACAACACCATGATCACCATCACCGACGCGCAGGGCAATGCGATCAGCTGGTCCTCCGCCGGCATGATGGGCTTCAAGGGGTCGCGCAAGTCGACCCCTTATGCCGCGCAGGTCTGCGCCGAAGACGCCGGTCGCAAGGCGGCCGAGCATGGCGTGCGCACTCTGGAAGTCGAAGTGAAGGGCCCGGGCTCGGGTCGTGAATCGGCTCTGCGCGCGCTGCAGGCGGTCGGCTTCACCATCACGTCGATTCGCGACGTGACGCCGATCCCGCACAACGGCGTGCGGCCGTCCAAACGCCGCCGCGTCTGATTTCGAATCCCGTTCGGGGTGGTGGACGCATCACCCCCGCAATCTGCATCGGCCGGGGTTCTCTTCTCTGAGGGCAGAGCACTCCCGCCACATTCCCAGGGGAAATACATGACTGTCAACATGAAGAACTGGCAGGAATTGAAGAAGCCCAACAGCCTCGAGATCAAGACGAGCGGCGATGGCCGGCGCAAGGCCACTTTCGTTGCCGAGCCGCTGGAGCGTGGTTTCGGCCTGACACTCGGCAATGCGCTGCGCCGCGTGTTGCTCTCGTCGTTGCAGGGTGCGGCCGTCACCTCGATCAAGATCGAGAATGTGCTGCATGAATTCTCCAGCCTCGCCGGTGTGCGCGAGGACGTGACGGACATCGTGCTCAACGTGAAGCAGATCGCGTTGAAGATGGAAGGCGACGGCCCCAAGCGGCTTCAGCTTTCCGCGACCGGCCCCACTGCGGTGAAGGCGGGCGATATTGCAGTCAGCGGTGATATCGAGGTGATGAACCCCGATCTCATCATCTGCCATCTCGATGAGGGCGCGACGCTCAACATGGAACTGACCGCTGACACCGGCAAGGGCTATGTCCCGGCCGTTGCCAACCGTCCGGCCGATGCGCCGATCGGTCTTATTCCGGTCGATGCGCTTTATTCGCCGGTGCGTCAGGTTGCCTATAAGGTCGACAACACCCGCGTCGGGCAGGAACTGGACTATGACAAGCTCAGCCTGACCCTCGAGACCGACGGCACCGTCGCTCCCGAAGATGCGGTGGCCTATGCCGCGCGCATTCTGCAGGACCAGCTTCAGCTCTTCGTCCACTTTGACGAGGCGCTGGCCGCGCCGCAGCCGGTTTCGGCCGCTGCCGGTGGCGCTGCTGCCGAAGGCGAGGGCAATGCCAACACCATCAACCGCTATCTGTTGAAGAAGGTGGACGAGCTGGAACTTTCGGTCCGTTCGGCCAACTGCCTCAAGAACGACAACATCATCTATATCGGCGATCTGGTTCAGAAGACCGAGGCGGAGATGCTGCGTACGCCGAATTTCGGCCGCAAGTCGCTCAACGAGATCAAGGAAGTCTTGTCCAGCATGGGCCTGCGCCTCGGCATGGACATTCCCGGCTGGCCGCCCGAGAATATCGAGGAAATGGCCAAGAAGCTCGAACAGGAGCTTATGGGGTAATTATTCGCTCGTTCGGCCCAAAGGCCGGACGGACGTTTTTCAAGGGGTTTGGGCGGTGCCCCGTTTTCACCGCCTGGAACGGGCTACCAGAGGGTACTCATCAGACTATTGTGATGAGGCCAGCTATACGGGCCCCTTACGAACGAAGGAATGAGATATGCGTCATAAGGTTGGACATCGTAAGCTTCAGCGCTCGACCGGGCATCGCAACGCTCTGCTGCGCAACCTCGCGGCTTCGCTCATCAAGCATGAGCAGATCACCACGGGCGTCGCCAAGGCGAAGGAACTGCGTCCTTATGTCGAAAAGCTGATCACGCTGGCGAAGAAGGGTGGCCTTTCCAATCGTCGCCTCGCTCAGTCGCGCCTGCTGGATGATGCGCAGCTTACCAAGCTGTTCGACGTGCTGGCCGAGCGCTATAAGGATCGCAATGGCGGTTACACCCGCGTCATCAAGGCGGGCTATCGCGCGTCGGACGCTGCTCCGATCGCGGTGATCGAGCTGGTCGACCGCGATGAGGGCGCCAAGGGCCTGGACAGCGGTCCGGTGCAGGGTGCCGACGAGGAAGAACTGGCCGAGGCCTGATCCGCGTTTTCACGCTGACATAGCTTCACAAACGGGTCGTCGGTCCTTAGGCTGACGGCCCGTTTTTGGTACGCGGCGATCATGCTGCGGCGCCGGTCTGACAAGGAGAGGTTGGTCATGAAATCTGGAAGGGCGCTGCTCGCCGGAATGGCGTTGCTGGCGACATTGCCCGGCGAACCATCGGCTTTCGCCCGGTCTGCGGATATGTCTCCTTCACCCCTTTCTCTTGCCTCTCCCGGTCAGGATATGCGCCCGATGGATTATCCCGATACCCGCCGCCTTGATCTGGTCGAGGACAGGTTCGGTGAAGCTATTGCCGATCCCTATCGCTGGCTCGAAAATGATGTGCGGACCGATAAGGCGGTGGAAGCCTGGGTAGAGGCGGAAAATGCCGTTACCCAGCGCTATTTGGCGGGTCTGCCCGGCCGCGACATATTGAAGCAGCGGATGCGCGCGCTCTATGATTATGAGCGTTATTCGACGCCGCGTAAGGCTGGTAGCCGCTATTTTTACGCCCATAATGGCGGGCTTCAGAATCAATCGCCACTTTATGTCCGCGAAGGCGTGCATGGAAAGGCGCGCCTGCTGGTCGATCCCAATGGTTTTTCGAAGGACGGCGCCACCGCGCTGGCAGAGTGGGAGCCTTCGCCCGACGGCCGATATATCGTTTATGCGGTGCAGGAAGGTGGGAGCGACTGGCGGACGCTGTATGTGCTTGATGTCGATACGGGCGCCAGGCTGAACGATCGGATCGAATGGGTGAAATTCTCGCGCCTTTCCTGGGATGGGGAAGGCAAGGGGTTTTTCTATTCGCGCTTTCCCGAGCCTGAGCAGGGGGCGGCGTTTCAGTCGCTGAACAGCGACAGCACGGTCTGGTATCATCGCCTCGGTACCGATCAGGCCGAGGATCGGCTGATCTATGAAACGCCACGCCACCCGAGCTGGAACCATAGTGCGGAAGTAACCGATGATGGTGACTGGCTGGTCATCACATCGTCGGAAGGAACGGATCCGCGCTATGAGATTACGGTCGTCAATCTGACCGACCCTGCCCGCAAGGCGCGTAAGCTCATTCGCGGAATGAAGAATGAATGGCGGCTGATCGGCAGTATCGGCAGCCGCATGTGGTTCGTAACCGACAAAGGCGCCCCCCGGTCGCGGCTGGTGACACTGGATGCGGCCTATCCCAACCGCGCTCCGGTTGAGATTGTGCCTGAACGGGCGGATGCGCTGGCCGGGGCGTCGATGGTCGGCAAGCGCATCATCCTCGCCTATATGCATAACGCCCAGTCGGTGGCGGTGCTGGTGGAAATGGACGGTCGCCCGGTAGGCGATGTGCCGCTCCCGGGGTTGGGCACGGCGGCGGGCTTCGGCGGCAAGGCGGGCGATCCCGAAACCTTCTTCCATTTTTCGGGCTTCACCACTCCGGGCACCATTTACCGGTACGATACCGACAGCGGCGCGATCGAGGAATTTGCGCGGCCTCGTCTGGCCTTCAATCCCGATGAATATGAGGAAGAGCAGCTTTTCTACGCGTCGAAGGACGGCACCAAGGTGCCGATGTTCATCGTTCGCAAGAAGACGCTGGCCGTCACCCGTACTCCGGCGCCGACCCTGCTTTATGGTTATGGCGGTTTCAACATCGCGATCACCCCCGGCTTTTCGCCGACGCGTCTCGCCTGGCTGGAACAGGGCGGGGTGCTGGCCATTGCCAATCTGCGCGGTGGCGGGGAGTTCGGGAAGCAATGGCATGATGCCGGCCGCCTCGCCAACAAGCAGAATGTGTTCGACGATTTCATCGCGGCGGGCGAATATCTGATCGACAATGGCTATACCGGCAAGGGGCAGCTCGCGATCGAGGGGCGGTCGAACGGAGGCCTGCTGGTCGGCGCGGTGGTCAACCAGAGGCCGGATCTGTTCGCCGCCGCCCTGCCTGCGGTCGGGGTGATGGACATGCTGCGCTTCGATCAGTTTACCGCCGGGCGCTATTGGGTCGATGATTATGGCTATCCCGATCGGGAGGAGGATTTCCATATCCTGCGGGGCTATTCCCCCTATCATAATATTCGCGACGGCGTGGACTATCCGGCGATCCTCGTTACCACCGCCGACACCGACGACCGTGTGGTGCCGGGGCACAGCTTCAAATATGCGGCGGCGTTGCAGGCGGCGCAGATCGGCCCCAGGCCGCACCTGATTCGTATCGAAACACGGGCGGGGCACGGGTCGGGCAAGCCGACCGACAAGGTGATCGAGGAATATGCCGACAGTTACGCTTTTCTCGCCCGCTGGACCGGCCTGAACATCGCTCCGGTCACACAGGATGGAGCGCAGCAGGCGGCCCAGTGACATTTGTTTACGAAATCACCGGCTGAGCGGGGCTTCCGTTCAGACATTCGACAGCCCGCCCCCTTTATTTCTGTCCGCATCCGCCGGGTGCGGATATTGGGGAAAGGGCTGTGACCATGGGGTCGAAATTGCGTTGGACCACGGGCATCGTGGGAGCCTTGGCCATGCTGGCAAGCGGAGTTTCTCCGGCGGTGGCGCGCGATCATCATCGCGGCGGCTATGGTTATGGCTATCCGGGTGGGTGGGGCGGCGGGCCTTATCGCTATCGCCGTCATGATCGCGGCCTGAATGCGGGGGATGTCATCGGCATCGCTGCGCTGATCGGCGCGGTGGCGGTCATCGCGAGCTCGGCGTCGAAAGATCGCAACGCGAACCGTTATCCCGACAGCCACAATGTGCCCGATGCGCCCAACGACGATTACCGCGATGGCGGTTATCGCGATGACGATTATCGGGGGAATGGCGACTATGCCCCTTCTCCCGGCGCGGCCACCAATCAGGAAGAAGCCGTCAATGCCTGTGTTGCGGCGGCGCGCGACCGGGCCGAGAGCGAGCAGGGCGGCTATGCCGAAGTTCGGGGCGTCGATCCGGCGCGGGCGATCAGCGGTGGCTGGTCGATTGACGGGCGGGTCGAACTGCGCCGCAATTATCAGGATCATAGCGGGGAAACCCGGCGCTTTTCCTGCGATGTGAAGGATGGACAGGTCGCCAGCGTCTATCTCTCCCGCGATGCGGTCTGAGGCGGCACTGGACAGGACCGGGCACTGGGCTTAACCGGCTGTTTCGTTCCTTCTGTCGAGAAAGCCGATTCCCATGACCCTGACCACCCATCAATCCATCCTGATCGTGGATTTCGGGAGCCAGGTGACGCAGCTCATCGCCCGCCGGGTGCGCGAGGCGGGAGTCTATAGCGAGATTGCCCCGTTCAACGCCGCGGAAGAGGCCTTCCGGCGAATGCGCCCCAGCGGCATCATACTTTCGGGCGGGCCGTCCTCGGTAACATGGGAGAACAGCCCGCGCGCGCCCCGGGAATTTTTCGATGCGGGCGTGCCGATTCTCGGTATCTGCTATGGTCAGCAGACGATGATGGAACAGCTCGGCGGCAAGGTCGAGGGCGGCGAAGGCGGGGAATTCGGCCGTGCCTTCATAGAGATTACCGGCCAGTGCAAGCTGTTTGAAGGGCTGTGGCACAAGGGCGAAAAGCATCAGGTCTGGATGAGCCATGGCGACAAGGTGACGAGCCTTGCCGATGGGTTCGACGTGGTGGCGAAGAGCGAGGGCGCGCCCTGCGCCGTCGTCGCCAACGAAGCCAAGCGGTTTTACGCGATGCAGTTCCACCCGGAAGTGGTCCACACGCCGGATGGTGCGAAACTGATCGCCAATTTCGTGCGCCATGTCTGCGGCTGTGCGGGCGACTGGTCGATGGCCGAATTCCGGGCAACCAAGATCGCTGAGATCCGCCAGCAGGTCGGCCATGGCCGGGTGATTTGCGGCCTGTCGGGCGGCGTCGATTCCGCCGTTGCCGCCGTGCTGATCCATGAGGCGATCGGCGATCATCTGACTTGCGTGTTCGTCGATCACGGCCTGATGCGGATGAACGAGGCCGAGCAGGTGGTGAGCCTGTTCCGCCAGCATTATGGCATCAATCTCGTCCATGTCGACGCCAGCAAGATGTTCCTCGACGGGCTGGCGGGCGTCACCGACCCGGAAAAGAAGCGCAAGTTCATCGGCAAGGCGTTTATCGACCTGTTCGAGGCCGAAGCGAAGAAGATCGGTGGCGCGGATTTCCTGGCGCAGGGCACGCTCTATCCCGATGTGATCGAATCGGTCAGCTTCACCGGGGGGCCGTCGGTGACGATCAAATCGCATCATAATGTCGGCGGCCTGCCCGAGCGCATGAATATGAAGCTGGTCGAGCC